>NZ_BAABFO010000008.1:0-229133 GCF_039541095.1 Pigmentiphaga soli | reverse complement strand
GATCCTACAAAAACTCGCCCGCTTGTGTGGGCGAATTAACGGGACAGAACACTAGCTCAGGATCAACAGGCCGCCCGGCAGCGGCCGGGCGCGCAGGCCGAAGGTATGCTGCAGCTGCGACAGCGTCTGGTCCAGCGATGCGATGAAGAAGGTGCCGCTGACCGTCTGGCCGCGCGCCTCGGCGTTGAGCAGCACCACGCGGCCCGGCCGGTAGCGGTTGATCTCGTCGAGCACGTCGCCCAGCCGCGCGCGCTCGAAGACCAGCCTGCCCTGCCGCCAGGCCGACACGCGCCCCGGCTCGACGGCTGCCACGCCGCTGAGCGATTCGGCGTCGTAGACGGTCTGCTGGCCGGCCCGCAGGCGATGCGCGCCGGCCGGATGCTCCACGCTCAGCTCGCCTTCGATGCAGGTTACGCAGACCTTGCCGTCCAGGTGGCGGACTTCGAAGCGTCCCGCCCCGGCCTCGCTGCGGCCGGCGCCGGCCGCCACGGTGAACGGCGGCTCGGTGCCGGCGGGCAGGTCGATGGCGGCCTCGCCGGCGAGCAGCTCGATGCCCGTGGTCTGCCCCTGCGTCGTCCGGCGGCGGATGCTGGTGCGGGTGTTCAACGTCACCCGCACCCGGTCGGCCAGGACCACGGCGCGCTGCTCGCCGGTGGCGGTGCGGAACTCGGCGCCCCATTCGCGCGGCGCGGGCCACAGCCCGGCCGGCGGATACAGCACCGCGACGCCGGCCGCCGCCGCGCCCGCGGCGGCGGCCCCGAGCAAGGCCCGCCGGCCGCCGGACGCCGGGCCGCGCAGCGTGCGTGCATGGAACTCGGCCGCCTGCGGGTTGGTCCGCAGCAGTTCGGCCGCCACCGGCCGGAACACGCCCCAGCGCAGCCGCGCCGCATTGAACGCCTCTTTGTGCGCCGGGCTGGCCAGCAGCCACGACTTGAACCCTTCCGCGTCCTGCGGCCTGACCGCGCCGGCGTTAAGCAGGCGCAGCCAGTCCCACGCCTGCCGCTGCAGCTCGTCGTTCGGGCGGGACGGGTGTTCCGGCGATGTCGTCATGGTGTCACGTCGGGCGGCCAGGATAGGTCCGGCGGATAAGTTGCATGGCGGCCGCCAGCCGCTCCGTCCGGATGCTCCCATGGGCATAAGACGAATGCGCAGCCGCAACCCCGCAATATATTTCGTTCATCGGGGCATCCGCGCGTTCAGGTGATCGTGGATGTACTTCAGTTCGTACTCCACCGTCCGCAGCGACACGCCCAGCCGGCGCGCCGCCTCCGGCTGCGACATTCCCTCCCAGTGGATCAGCACGAACACCTCGCGCCGCCGCGCCGGCATGGTCTCGACCAGCTTGAGCAGATCGCCGATGTCGGCGCGCGCTGCGGCCACCTGCTCGGGCCCCGGCGCCGGATCGGCCAGCGCCTTCAGCGCCTCCACCTCGTCGGCCGGCAGCGAACGGGCCTGCCGGCGCTGGATGTCGGCGGCGATGTTGACGGCCGTGCGCACCAGGTAGCTGGCCGGGCTCTGGATCGGCGCGCCCGCCTGGTCGGCATCGCGGCTCTGCAGGCGCAGCCAGGTGTCCTGCATGGCGTCGCCGGCCAGGTCCGCATTGCCCACCAGCCGCGCCACGCGCAGCTTGAGGCTGGCGTAGTGCCGGGCCAGGTAGTCCACCAGGACGGGACGGGCGTCGTCGGCCATGTCGGGTCAGGACGCGCGGCCACAATGCTGCGCGCTGCCCGGCGCGCGCGGCTGGATCAGCATGGCGACGGGCTGCGGCATGTCGGGCGGCGGCGCCGCGTCCATGCGCACGCGCCTCAAGACCTCCAGCACCACCTCGTCGCGCCGCGCGTCGCCGGTCGACACCAGCAGGTAGGGCTGGCGCAGCGTGCCGGCGGCGTCCACCCGGAAGCGCAGCAGCATGCGATAGCCGCCGGGCTCGGTGCGCCGGTCGCTGCACAGCGCTTGCCACACGCGGGCCTGGATCTCGGCGGGGTAGCCCATCAGGCTGCGCGGCACCTCGGACGCCCGCGGCATGCCGCGCGCCGCGGCGACCGGCGCGTCGCCGATGAGCTTGAGCACGAAGACGCCGGCCGGCCCCGTGTCCACCTTCTCCGCCGCCAGCCCGGTGCCGGCCAGCAAGCGCTGCAACGCCGCCTCGGCCGGATAGCGACCGCGCACCGCGGACGAAGTCAGCCCGGCCACGATATCGCTGCGGAACATGGTCGATTGCAGGGTCACGCTGGCGTATTGCCTGAGCGCGGCCGCCAGCGGCTGCGCGGGGATGTCGAAATCCAGCAGCAGGCCGTCGGCCTGCGCCGCGCCACGAGGCTGGCGCAGGCCGGCTGCCGGCGCTCCGGGGCCGTCCGCGCACCAGGCCGGCAGGGCCAGCCCGCACAACACCGGCAGCGCAACGGCCGAGCCGGTCAGCCCGGCCGCGAATGCACGCATGCCGGCCGGCCTTCGCGCCACGCGCCGAGCGCATGCGAAACCGCGCCCGCGGCCACGCCGCGCAAACGTCGAAGAAGGCATGATTGGCTCGGCACGATTCGGGCACTATTTCGAGAGCTGCCATCCTGACGGCCGGAGGTGACTGTTTTGTTACGAAGCCGGCCTTAGCCCGTTCTTCCAGGGCAGGCCATCGATGCGGGCGAACCCGGCCTCATTATCGGTAACGATCGTGAAGCCGAGCGCCAGGGCTTGGGCGGCGATGAGCAAATCCTTGCCTCCGATCGGCGTGCCGGCCTGTTCGAGTCGGGTGCGGATCAAACCATAGGCGGGGTCGGCGGGTGGCTCGATCAGGCAAACTGACGAATTGCTGACTACAATATGTCCCAAAAAGTCAGCAAACATAAGCTTTCATAGTCGCGGGCGGGGGCACTGCGCGGCGTGCGGGGAATCATGGAGGTTTCGGAAGACGGCGTCATCTCGATCGCAGACGCTTTCCAGGCTGCCGGCCTGGAAGGCGCGGGTTGGCACGCGGCGCTGGAACAGCTGGCCCAGGCCACCGGATCGAACACGGGTGAACTGATCGGCATAGGCTCCGACGCCGCCGTGCCGTTCAACATCATGACCAACATGGACCCCGGCTTCCATCCCGCCTTCGTCGCCGGCGGCGGCGGCGACCCCCGCGTCAATCCCTATGTGGCGGCCGGCATGTCTGCCCCGGTGCTCAAGGTGCTGGCGGACCCGGATTTCATGTCCGCCGACGACTACAAGCGAAACCCGTGGTACCGGGAATTCCTCACGCCCTGGAACGTGCCGCACATCTGCCTGACGACGCTGGAGCGGCAAGAAGACATGCTGATCGGCCTGGCCGTCGTGCGCAGCCGCCGCAACGGGCACATCACGGCGTCGCAGCGCGCCGTCTTCACGGCCATCGCCCCGCATGTGCGCGCCGCCGTCCGTACGCAGATCGCGTTGAACAACCAGGGCGCCCGGCTGCTGAACGCCGCCTTCGAAGGACTGGAGATGATCGCCTTCGTCTGCGACCGGCACGGCCGCGTGCAGGCCATGACGCCGGCGGCCGAGGAGCTGGTGGGCGAAGCCAAGGCGCTGAGCCTGCGACTGGGTCATCTGCATGCGCATTCCGGCCGCATCGACAGAGCGCTCGCCAACGCGATCGACTTCGCGGCGTCCGGCCCGGCCGCGCCAGGCAAGCCGCGCGCTTCCACCCTCGTCGCCCCGGGCACAGGCCCCGGCGGCGCGCTCGTCCTCGACGTCGTGCGCCTGCCCGACATGGCGCATGACCTCATGTTCAATCCGCGGGTACTGATTGCCGTGCGCCAGGTCGGCGCCACCAACAGGGCGCGCGTGGCCATGGTCGCCCGCCAGGCATTCGGCCTGACGGAGGCCGAAGCCGACGTCGCCATGCGCATCGCCGCCGGAGAGGCGCCCGACGCGATCGCGGCCGCCCGCGGCGCCACGGTAGGCACCGTGCGCGCGCAGCGCAAGGCCGTGATGGCCAAGCTGGGCGTGCGCAGGCAGGCGGAACTGGTCGGCAGGCTGGCCGGGCTCTGAGAAGAAAAGCCTACTCGTCGAAGTTGTTCTTGCGCCCCTGGCGGACATAGTCCACCACGTTGCCGATGTGCTCGCTGCCGTGCACGCCGCGGTTCTTGGCCAGGTGGGCGAACATCTGCATGGCGAAGCCGCCGTCCAGGTCGTTGGCGATGCGCTGGCGCCACGGGCGGCGGACGATCTGGGTGCTCATGCGGCGGGTCGTCCGCGGCTGGGTCATGATGTGGTCGGCGATCTTGTAGGCGCGCTGGATCAGGTCCTTGCGCGGCAGGACTTCGTTCACCATGCCGTATTCCAGCGCCTGCTGCGCGGTGATCGCCTCGCCGGTCAGCAGCGCGTAGGCGGCCCGCTTCACGCCCAGCAGCTCGGTGAAGCAGCTGTGGATGCCGTCGCCGGGGACCGAGCCGATGTCGTAGTGCAGGTCGAACAGCGTGGCCTCTTCCGCGCACAGCGTGATGTCGCACATCAGGCAGATCTCGCTGTGGAAGGCGTGGCCGTTCAGCAGGCCGATGGTCGGGATCTCCAGGTCGTTGACCAGCGAGCTCACGTTGATGCGGCCGTCCTTGTAGGCATACTCGTAGGCCCAGTAGGCGAGGTCCTTCTCTTCGAGCTTGAAGCCCTCCGGATCGGCATCCATCATGAAGTCGTCGCCGGAACCGGTAAGAATCAGGATTTCGTTCTTCGGGTCCGCGCCCACGGTCTTGAGCATCTGGCCCAGCGAACGGTGGTTCTCCACGCTCAGCTGGATGGGGCCGCCGCGGGTGTGCGCCTGGACCAGGATCACGCCGTCCTCGCGACGCTCCATCTTGTAGAAGTCTTTGAAGAATTCCTTGTATTCCTCAAACTCCGGAGTGGGAAGGAAATTTTGCAAGGACATCGTCTCTCTCCTGGGATTGTTCGGGCGATTGGAATCAGCACTTTAGGGTGCCGCTGCGCCGTCCGGGCATGGCGGGTCAATCCGTTATCTGGATTTATCCACACTCGCCGCCGCGCCCGCCTAAACGTCCTTCAGGACGGCGCCGCGGCTCTGGTGGAGCTGGTCGATGATCACCGCGGCCAGCAGCAAGGTGCCGTTGGCGATGATCTGGTAGAAGGTGGGCACCGAGACCAGGATCATGCCGTTGTTGAGCACCCCGATGATGAGCACGCCCAGCGCGGTGCGCGCGACCGAGCCCGAGCCGCCGTTCAGGCTGGTGCCGCCCAGCAGCACCGCGGTAATGACCCACAGTTCGTAGGCATTGGCCGCGCTCGGCGTGGCGGTGCCGGCCTGGCCGCTCATCATGATTCCCGCCAGCGCCGCCGACACGCCGCTGGCAACGTATAGCGAGAACCGGTACAGCGGCACGTCCAGGCCAGCGATCAGCGCCGCGCGCGGGCTCGCGCCGACGGCGAAAACGCCCCGCCCGTAGGTCGTCCGCAGCGCGATGAAGTGGCACAGGGCGAGGACGGCCGCCAGGATCCACACCGAGGCCGGCAGCCCGAGAAACTTCTGCGCGCCGAAGAACAGCAGCTGGTCGCTGCTGACCAGGACCGGCTGCCCGTCCTTGGCCACGTAGGCCAGGCCGCGGAACACGGACAGCGTGCCGATCGTCGTGATGATGGGACTGATGTTGAACCTGGCGACGATGATCCCGTTGAACGCGCCGCAGATCCCGCCCGCCAGCAGCCCCAGGGGAATCCCCAGCATCCACGGCACGTGCAACTCTTCGATCAGCATGCTGGTGAGCAGGCCGCACAGCGCGCAGATCGAGCCGAGCGAAAGATCGATGCCGCGCCCGATGATCAGCAGCGTCGACACTGCCGCCATGGTCCCGATCACCGACACCGCGAGCAGCAGGTTCGAAATGTTCTCGGCCGTGAAAAAATAGGGCGAGCGGAACGAAAAGAAAATCATCAGACCCGCGAGAACCCCGATGAGGCTGAGGTAGCGTACGTAGTCTGCCCACCTGGACTTGAGAGGATTGGCCATCTGGCATCACGCTGAAAGATTTGAACGACGATAAGACGGGCGCCTACAGCGCCGCCGCGATCAGTCCGGCTTCCGTGATCTCGCTGCCGCGCAATTCCTTGAGCGCCCTGCCCGCTTTCATCACGATCACCCGCGTCGCGATGGCCGCGATCTCGGCGGCGTCGCTCGACGAGATGAGGCAGGTGCCGCCGCGCGCGGCCAGCGACTGCACGAATCGATAGATTTCCACCCGCGCGCCCACATCCACGCCGCGCGTGGGTTCGTCGAGATACAGTATCCGGACGCCGCGCACGGCCCACTTGGCCACCGAGACCTTCTGCTGGTTGCCGCCGGACAGCTCGTCCACGCGCTGCCTGAAGCCCGCGCAGCGGATGTCGTAGGCCTTGATCGCCGCCTGGCAGACCTCGGCCATGCGCTTTCCGTCGACCAGCCCCCAGCGGCTGACCCTGCCCATGTCGGGCATCAGCAGGTTCTCTCCGATCTGCAGGCTGGTCGCCAGGCCGGCGCCCTTGCGGTCGGCGGGCACGTAGGCCATCCCGAGCGCCAGCGCGCGCCGCGGGCTGGCGGGCAGGCGCTGCCCGCCGGCGGCATCCGGCGCTTGCCGGCCCGCGGCCCGGGCGCGGAAGAAGGCGCAGCGGGCCTTGCGCAGGCCGAACAGGGAATCGCCTATCGCGCTCTGGCCGGCGCCGAGCAAGCCGAAGAAGCCGAGGATCTCGCCTTCGGCGGCCTGAAAGCTCAATCCGCGCAGATCGTTCCCGCTCGCCAGTTCCTGGCACTCGACCACCGGGGCGGCGGATTTCGGCGGCGCGCTCTGCGGGATCTTGTCTTCGTCGCGTCCCAGGATGTGGCGCACCAGCGCATCGCGGCTGATGGCCTCCCGCTCCAGGCTGCCCACCACGCTGCCGTCGCGAAGAATCGTGGCGCGATCCGCGATCTGGGCCACTTCATCGAGCCGGTGGGTCACGTACAGGATGCCCACGCCCTGGTCCCGCAGCCTGCGCACCACGCGCAGCAGGTTGGCGACCTCCGAAGGCGGCAGCGCCGCGGTGGGTTCGTCCAGGACCAGGAAGGACGCCTTGCGCGCCAGGCCCTTGGCGATCTCCACCACCTGCCTGTCGCTGATCGACAGATGGGCGACCGGCGTGCGGGGATCGATCTTCGATCCCATGGTCTGCAGGGAGCGCGACGCCTGCTCGTAGAGCGCTTTCCAGTCGATGCGCCCGGCCCTGCCCGGCAGCCTGCCCATGAAGATGTTCTCGGCAACGCTGAGCGGAAGCGCCAGTTCCAGTTCCTGGTGAACCGTCTGAATGCCCAGCTCGTTCGCCTTGGCGACCGAATCCGGCGCCACCGGCTGGCCGTCCAGGGTGAACGACCCCTCGTCGGCCTGGACGATGCCGGACAGGATCTTGATGAGCGTCGACTTGCCGGCGCCGTTCTCGCCGAGCAGGGCGTTGACCTCGCCCGTGCGCAGGGCGAGGTCGACGCCGCGCAGCGCGTGCACGCCGCCGAACCGCTTGCGCAGGCCCTGGACGATCAATACGCTCATTTGGGAAACAGCGTATCGATGTTCGACTTGTCGATGAACAACTGCTTGGAGGGCCGGACGATGTCCGGAATGGGCTGCTTGTCGGCAAGCTTGATCGCGGCCTCCAGCATGTCCTTGCCCCACGATTCCGGAAAGAACGAGAAAGTGCCGACGTAGGAGCTGTTGGGCTTGCGGATTTCCGGAAAGGCGACCACCTCGCCGCCGGTCGAGCTGACCAGCACGTCCTGCTCCCGGCCCGAATTCCTGGCCGCGGTGATCGATGCGATGCCGACCGCGTCGATGTGGGCCCAGATGATGGCCTTCTTGCCGGGATTCTTGGTCAGGAAATCGGTCGCGATCTGGCGTGCCACGTTCGGGTCGTTCTTGGAGGAGAAGTCTTCCACCTTGGCGCCGGGGAAGGCCTCCAGGATCGCCTTGCGCGCGGCCTCGGCGCGGTCGATGTAGATCTGCCCCGACTCCGGCAGGCCGATGATCAGCACCTGCGGCACGGCGCCCGGCCACCTGGCCTTGGCGGCCGCCGCCAGCCCCTTGCCGGATTCATAGCCGGCCAGCTCGTTGTCCACCGCGAACAGCGGCGTATTGGCGACCCGCACCTGGACCGACAGCATCGGCACCTTGGCGGCCTCGATCAGCCGTGCCACCTGCTGGTTGGCCGCGGTGGCGATCGAGTTGTACTCGATGAACGCGTCCGGCCTGACCGTGGCCACCTGGCGGGCGACGGCGACGGCCTGCGCGGCGTCCTGCTTGTTGTCGTAGTACAGCATTTCGACGTCCGGCCGCGCCTTCGCCGCCGCCTGCACGCCGCGCAGGATCAGCACCCCGAAGCTGGATTCGTCGTTGTAGTTGGCGAACGCGATCCGCTTCTTCTTCGGCTGGGCGAATGCGGGAAAACATGCCAGGCCCAGATAGGATGACAACAGCATCAATACGTTGCGCCGCGTTGGCATGGTTTTGTCTCCTTGGTTGGAATGTAGTGTGAACCGGCGGCGATCGGCTATCGGATCGCCGCTTCGAACCTCGTCAGACCGGCGCGTAGCGCCCCGCGATGACCTGCTGCGGCGGCGCCTTGGGCGCCGGGCCGGCGCGGCCGGCCTTGCGCCACGCGGCATCGGCCAGCGTCTGCACGCCCAGCCGGTACTTCTCGAACAGGAACTCGCGGCTGCCGGATTCGGCGAAAGTGTCCTGCAGGCCCAGCCGCAGCAAGGGCACGCCCGCGCCGGCCTCGGCCATCGCCTCGGCCACCGCCGTGCCCAGGCCACCGATCACCGAATGGTTCTCGACCGTCATCGCGAAGCCCTTCGATCCGATCGCACCCAGCACGGTGGCGGCATCAAGCGGCTTGACCACCGGGCAGTTGACCAGCGAAAGCCGCAGGCCGCCCTGGGCCAGCGTCTTCACCGCCGAAATCGCCGCCGGCACCATCATTCCCGAAGCGATGACGCAGCCGTCCGGCCCCTGGATCAGGTGATGGGCGCTGCGCAGCGTGAACTTGTGGTCCGGTTCGAAGATCACCGGAATCTCGCCGCGCTTCAGGCGCAGATAGACCGGCCCGTCGTGCTCGGCCGCCGCGCCCACCGCCTGGGTGATTTCCTCGGCATCCGCGAGGTCCACCACCGTCATGTTGGGCAGCGCGCGCATCAGCGCCATGTCGTCGATGGCCTGGTGGCTGGGGCCGCCCGGACTCGAAATGCCCGGCATGAAGCCGACGATCTTCACGTTGAGATTCGGATAGGCCACCGCCATCGCGATCTGGTCATAGCAGCGCCGCGTGGCGAACACGCCAAAGCTGTTGACGAACACGATCTTGCCCGCACGCGCCAGGCCGCCGGCGATGCCGATCATATTGGCCTCGGCCATGCCGACGTTGATGAAACGCTCCGGCATCTGGTCGCGGATCAGGTCCGTCTCGGTCTGCCGGGTCAGGTCGGCGCCCAGGCATATCACGTCGGGATTCCGGCGCGCCAGGTCCACCAGCGCCTTGCCGTACGGCTTGAGGACGATATCGTACGGGGACTCACGCATACTCGGCCTCCAGCTGGGCGAGAATGCCCGCCGTCATCTCCGGATCGAGCTTGATGAAATGCGCGTCGACCGTGTCCGGGATCGCCTTCAGGTGCCCCGTGATCTTCGTGCGGCCGACGACGACCAAAGGCTTGCCGCCGCGATCGCTGTCCAGCGCGCCGGTCAGCTGCGCGATGTCGTGGCCGTCGACTTCGGCGACCTGCCAGCCGAAGGCGGCCCACTTGTCGGCGATGGGTTCGATGGTGGTGACGAATTCCACGCTGCCGTCAACCTGCGAATTGTTGGCGTCCAGCACGACGGTCAGGTTGGCGATCCGGTGGTGGGCGGCGAACATCGCGGCCTGGAATTTCTTAACACACCGCGGCGGGCCGCGCTTTTTCCGTGCGGAACGTGGCAGGCGAACATCCGTTCAGCTGACGGAAGCGGCGAGAAAAGTAATCCGCGTCGTCGAAGCCCACGGCGCGCGCCACCTGGGAAACCCGCAGGCAGCTGTAGGCCAGCAGGTCGGCCGCCCTCGCCATGCGCCGCGCGGTCAGCAGTTCCACGAAGGTGCTTCCGGTCTCGCGACGCAGCAAAGAGGTCAGGTAATTGGGCGTCACCGATGCCGCATCGGCCACCTCCGACAAGGTGACCCGCCGGTTCAGGTTCTCGTCGATGTACGCCACGGCGGTCTTCACATAGCGCGTGGCGCGGCCGGTGCCCACGCACTTCTCGGCCTGCAGATCGCCATTGAGCCCGTACCGCCGGACGATGTCGCACAGGAACAGGGAAAGCAGCGACCGGACCACCGTGTCCGAGCAGATCGAATGCTCTTCATAGCATTGGCCCATGCGCTGCAACATGCTTTCGATACCGGCGATGTCGGCGCTCGTGATGCAGAACTCCCGCGTATCCTGGTAAAGAAAGGGGGCGAGTTCCGGCGCCTTGCGGATGACTTCGCCATCCAGGGCGTGGGACGCGGCCAGCTCGGGGTGAAGAAAACCGAGGTCGAAATACAGCAGATAGCACCGGTCGGACTGCTGCAGAAATACCTCGTGCGGCTGCATGGGCGCAACGAAGATGATCGTCCCGGGCGCCGGCGTCACCCGCCTGGCGGCGATGCGCTGGTCCAGCCCGCCCTCCGGAAAAAACAGCAGTTCGAAATACGGGTGCCGATGCGGCCCGAAGGAACCGTATCGTTCGGCCGACCGGCGAAGGCCGAACCTGGGCGCGGACGCCTGGGGTGTCACGAATGCCCTTGCGCATCCAGCATCGGCGCCAGCAATTCGCCAAGCGTGTGCGGACGCAGTGGGAATGTCCTGCTCTCGAAGCCGGGACGGCAAAAGGCCGGCTCCCCCGGCCGCTCGAAGTGCCGCAAATTGCTGTTGGAGACCAGCAGATTGGGCCGATCGACGCTTTTCTGCTGGCGATGACGCAGTACCCGCCCGGCCAGTTGGATCAGCGAACGCACCGACGACGGCTCCACCACGGCCCAGTCGTAGTCATGGTCGCGTCCCACTTCCGTGACGGGCGACCCCAGCACGATGAAAAGCTGGTCCTGCGCGGCTTGGCAATCGATAGCGCGCCGAACGTCTGGGAGTTCGAACACGGCATCGACATCACGCCGGTTCAAGGCCGTGTCGAGCCGATGCTCGATGGCAGAACGCACGTACAGCGGAAATTGCGAGTGATAAACACACAGGTGGATGTGCGTGCCTGCCGGCGCGCCATGCCGGAACAGCGCCAATGCCACGTCGAACAGCGGATCGATGTTGGCCATGCGGACCAGGCCGAAGCTGATGCGTTTCCCGCTGCGGGGGTCCACGCCATGATGGCTGGCGTGCAAGCGCAGCGCGGCGTCGCGCAGCAACAGCGCGAACCCGCGCCGGCGCTCCGCTTTGCCCAGCCCATGCAGCCCTGGCGGCATCGGCAGGAGTTCAGCGCGGCGCCGCGCGGCCAATGCGCCCAGTCTGCGATCACGCTGCCCGACGAAGGCCATATGCCGCGCGTTGAAGCTGTCGGCATCGGCGCACCCCAGGTGATCCTGAGCAAACTCATCCAGCCAGACGCAGCAGACCAGGGGCATTTCCGTCGGCCGCTGCCCCCGATTCTTCTTAAAATGGCCGCGCCCCTCGCGGTACGCCATAAAAAGCCCTTGCACCAGCGCCGGCGGCAAGGTGGCCGACGACAGTAGCACCCGCGCTCCAAGCAGGCCGGCCCAATACACGAGGCGCGTAAGCGCCGGCAGGTCGTCAAGATCGAAATCGTCGGGTTCATCCAGCACCAGATCCCCCGTCATGAGCCTCAGCATCGGCGCGATCTGCCGGCCGCCGCGCAGTCCTTCGGTCGCAGGCGTGAGGTGATCGACGGTGCAGACCAGCAAGGGCGCCGATACAAGCCTGCGCGCATTGGCGTCATCGCCAAGTTGCTTCAGAACGGGATGGCTGTCGTTCCCTTCGTAGACGACATGCGTGGTCTCATCCAGCAGTCCCATGCGCGAAGCGGAACCCGTCTGCTCGGCCAATTGCTCGTAATACTCGAACAGTTCACGGCTGGCCGCACCGCCCACCTGGATCGCCAGTTCGTCATCCCCCAAGCCCAGATCCCGCTGGAAGCTCCGGCCCGTCTGCAGGGTAAGCGTGCGCAGGCCGATGGCGAAGGCGCAACGCAGGCCCTGCCCCGGCTCGGCCAGCGCATTCATGATGCGGGCGTTGCCCAGCGTCTTGCCGCAGCCGGTAGAAGCCATGTTGACGATGAACGCCCCATGTTCGGCCGCGCTGCGACGCAGGCCGGCGACAAGGTCCGCCGCCTTGTCCTGCCAGCGGAACAACGGATGGCTGCTGCGCTTCTTCAAGCCGCGGTGACCGACCAGGTGCGGCAACTGTGCGACCAGACCTGGCAAGGCATGGACGAGTTGACTGGCATGCGCCTCGACACCCAGCAAATGCTCGTCCAGCGGTTGCAGCAAGGCCCCCGTAGCGCGATCGGTATTGGCAAACAGCGGATGATCCTGTTCGCCCCGCACGCGCTGCGCCTCGTCCTTGAGGCTGGAATAATGATGGTCGCCAAGCATCAGCGCCATGCGGGAAACGTGCATGGCGAACGGGTCCTGTAGGGACCCCTGGCTGCCCGGCAAGTTCTTGAGCAAACCTTGCGCGATGCGGGCTGCACGCTTGCGCCACGGCAGCGTGCGCACCGGCAGTCCATGCCCGAAGGTCCAATAAGGCTCGATCAACCCGCGCTCCTGCGGCGTGGGTTGCGACGCCCACGGCTCGTTCCAGTCCGCATCGATCTTGCCCAGCGCCGTGTCCAGTTCGGCGCCGTGCACGCCGCCGGGTATCCGGCCGTGCCACAGTGCCGTTTCCGACGGCTCGGTGCTACTACGGGGCATGGCCGGCAAGCGATGATGGGTGAACACCAGCCAGGCCACGGCCTGGGCCAATGGCGGCAGCCCGCCGTCTCCGGCCCAGGGTTTGTTCGTCCGGGCGCCCTGATCGATCCCATCGCGCAACAGGCGACCATCCGCATGACTCAGCCAGGCGGCCTCGAACACCTTGCCGGCCACGCCTTCGTTCGCACCGTCGGCCAGCCGCTGCAGCCAGGCCGCATCGTCATCCCGGCCAACGAAAGCCTGGAACAGCCGAACCGAGATCCATTCATGGCGATAGCGGTTCTTCTCGCGCGGAGCACCGGGTTTCAGCCGCGCCTGGAAAGCGGCGCAGGCCTTGCCCAGGTCGTGCAGCAAGGCGGCCAGGGCGGCAATCAGGCGGATGACGCGCAGGCTGTGCCAGTCGTTCTCGTCTTCGCGCCGCAAAACGTCACGCACCGTGGTGTCGGTCGGTACGGCCCCCTCGGGGTTGAATTGGCCGGCATCGCCAACGATCCACAACAATTCGCTGTGGTCCCGGCCGCGGATCCAATGGCAGGCGACCGCGGTGTTCTTGCGCGCGGTCTTGCGCAGAAGCCTGCGCAGGGTATCCAGTCCGGCTTGCGTGATGGCGGTCTGCCAAGTCCGCTCGCCGCGCCGCTCTGCGAACTGATCGAGGATGCGCCGGGTTTCCGTCAACGCGCGCTTGCTGCATTGGGAAACCAGCACGACATTCATGCCGTCCCGTCCCTGCCGTTCGCCGGCGCGTCAGCCTGCCGCGCAGTGGCGACTGCAATCTCCTTGACGGCATCGATCATGAAATCCAGCGACTCGCCGCGGGTCAACGCCTCGATGCAGTTGCGGCGGAACTGCTGCTCGTCGTCGCCCGCCATGGCCGACAGGAAGGCCTGCGGCAGAATGCATGCGTCCTTGATCAGATCGGCCACGTCGAATACCAGGCCGCCGCGCCGCGTCTTGCCGTGAAGCACGGCCAGGCCATGCGGCAGACCCAGCACCCAGCAGGCCGTGGCGCCCAGCCCATAGGCCAGGTAATTGCCATGGTCCAGGAAACGGTTGGCCGGATCGGTGCCCGTGCCGCGCTTGGCACGCGTGAACTCCCCATAGCCGACGGTGTCCACGGCCAGCTTGAACAGCGCCTTGGTCAGGCGCGCTTCCTCGGTCAGCAGCGCCGTCGTATCTTCGGCCAGGGCGATCGCCCCAAGCGTCCGGTCCAGCAAGCCATCGAGCCGCCCGGCATCGACCTCGAAACCGGCTTCGCGCAGGCTGCGCGCCCGCCATTCGCTGCGCAGCCGCTGCACGCGCGCACGCTGCAAAGCCTTGGCCGCCATCAGCCGCAGCTCGTCGTCGAACCAGAAACGCACCCAGGCCTGGAGATATTCGGTGGGACGATACTCGCTCTGCGGGCTGAGCCAGGCCACCTCCACGTCCATTTCGTGGGCCGCGAACAGCGGCGTGCCGCCACCGCCGCAAAAACCCACCAGCACGCCGGCCTTGGCCAGTTCGCGCATCGCGGCCTGGGTAATGGAGGTCCCCGTGCCCAGCAGGATGCTGGTCGTGTTGGCGATGGGAATGTTCCAGTACAAGGAACGCTTGCCCGCGTCCGTCACGTATTCGACGCGCCCGCCGTTGACCAGCACCCGGCAGTGTTCCAGGTAATAGATGTTGGCCCGCTTGGAATGCAGGATGGTCTTTAGGTCGGACGGGGCAATATCTTGCATGTATGTTTTTGTAACACATTTGCGCGCAGATTCGGACCATGCATCTACGCGCCAATGGCCGCAAACAAAAACAAACCTTAGCGCCGGCGACCTCCGCCGCAGCCTCGGATTAGCATTGCCCATTCGGAACATGGTCAAATATCCGCGCTCGCTCCCAAGCGCGGCAGCCCCTGCCCGGCCGGCGTTCCACGCGCGCCGCCCCGCCCGACCCCAGATTTGATGAACAAACCAGACACCACCGGCCACACCCCCATGATGCAGCAGTACCTCCGCCTCAAATCCGAGGCCGGATCCATGCTGCTGCTCTACCGCATGGGCGACTTCTACGAGCTCTTCTACGACGACGCCGAAAAAGCCTCGCGCCTGCTGAACCTGACCCTGACCACCCGCGGCGCCTCCAACGGCGTCCCCATCCGCATGGCCGGGGTCCCGTTCCATTCCCTGGAGCAATACCTGGCCCGCCTGGTCAAGCTGGGCGAGTCGGTGGCGATCTGCGAGCAGATCGGCGATCCGGCGGCGGCCAAGGGCCCGGTGGAGCGCCGCATCGTGCGCATCGTCACCCCCGGCACGCTGACCGACGACGCGCTGCTGCCCGCCAAGGCCGACCGCGCGATCGCCGCCGTCCACGCCGGCGCGGCGAAGTCGCGCGGCGGCCAGCAGCGTATCGGCCTGGCCTGGCTCAATCTGGCCAGCGGCGAATTCCGCCTGAGCGAATGCGCCCCCGCCCTGCTGGCCAGCGAGTTGCACCGCATCGCGCCGGCCGAAGTGCTGCTGGCCGAAGGCCAGCCGCTCGAAGCCGATTTCCCTGCCACGCTCACCCAGGTGCCGGTCTGGCATTTCGAGGCCAGCGGCTCGCGCCAGCAACTGCTTTCCCACTTCGGCACCGACTCCCTGGCCGGCTTCGACGTGGAAGACCTGCCCGAGGCGATCTGCGCCGCCGGCGCGCTGCTGCGCTACGTGGCGCACACGCAGTCGCAGGCGCTGGCCCACGTGCAGCAGCTCAGCGCCGACCGCGCCAGCCAGTACGTATTGCTGGACCCGGTCACGCGGCGCAACCTGGAACTGACCGAAACGCTGCGCGGCGAGGAGTCGCCCACCCTGTTCTCGGTGCTCGATCACTGCAAGACGCCGATGGGCAGCCGCCTGCTGCGCCGCTGGCTGCACCACCCGCTGCGCGACAACGCGCCGGTGGCCGCCCGCCAGCACGCCATCGGCTGCCTGCTGGCCTCGGGCGATCCGCAGGCGCTGCAGGCCGTGCTGGCGCCGCTGCCCGACGTCGAGCGGATCGCCGCGCGGGTCGCGCTGCGTTCGGTGCGGCCGCGCGAGCTGGCCAGCCTGCGCGACGCGCTGGGCGCGCTGCCGGCGGTGCACGCGGCGCTGGAAGCGCTGAAAGGCTCCGACTCCATCCTGCCCGAGGCCACCCCGCCGCGCCTGCCCGAACTGGCGCGCCAGATCGTGCTCGACCCCGCCGTGGCCGACCTGCTGGCGCGCGCGGTGGCCGAAGACCCGAGCGCCAATGTGCGCGACGGCGGCATCATCGCCGCCGGCTTCGACGCCGAGCTGGACGAGCTGCGCACGCTGGAAACCCACACCGGCGATTTCCTCGTTCAGCTGGAAACGCGCGAGCGCCAGCGCACCGGCATTCCCAATCTGCGGGTCGAATTCAACCGCGTGCACGGCTTCTTCATCGAAGTCACGCGCGGCCAGACCGACAAGGTGCCCGACGATTACCGGCGCCGCCAGACGCTGAAGAATGCCGAGCGCTACATCACCCCCGAACTGAAAAGCTGGGAAGACAAGATCCTGTCGGCGCAGGACCGCGCGCTGGCGCGCGAGAAGTGGCTGTACGAGCAATTGCTCGACACGCTGGCGCCGCACGTGCGCGCGCTGACCCAGGCGGCCGCGGCGCTGGCCGAGATCGATGCGCTGGCCGCGCTGGCCGCGCACGCGCACGGCAACGACTGGGTGGCGCCGGAGCTGACCGACCTGCCCGAGATCGAGATCGTCCAGGGCCGCCATCCGGTAGTGGAGCGCGCCATCGAGCGCTTCACGCCCAACGACTGCCGGCTCGGCCCGCTGCGCCGCATGCTGCTGATCACCGGTCCCAACATGGGCGGCAAGTCCACCTATATGCGGCAGGTGGCGCTGATCGTGCTGCTGGCCCGCATCGGCAGCTACGTGCCGGCGCGCGCGGCGCGCATCGGCCGCATCGACCGCATCTTCACCCGCATCGGCGCCGCCGACGACCTGGCGGGCGGACGCTCCACCTTCATGATGGAGATGATCGAGGCCGCCGCCATCCTGGCCGCCAGCACGCCCGACAGCCTGGTGCTGATGGACGAAATCGGCCGCGGCACGTCCACCTACGACGGCCTGGCGCTGGCCTGGGCCATCGCCCACCAGCTGGCTACCGCCAACCGCGCGTTGACGCTGTTCGCCACGCACTATTTCGAGCTGACCCGGCTGCCGTCGGTGCGGCCCGAGGCGGCCAACGTGCATCTGGCGGCGGCCGAGTCGCACAAGGGCATCGTGTTCCTGCACGAGGTGCGCGACGGCCCGGCCAGCCGCAGCTACGGCATCCAGGTGGCGCAGCGCGCGGGCATCCCCGCCTCGGTGGTGCGGCTGGCGCGGCGCGAACTGGAAAAGCTGGAGACCCAGGGCACGGCCACGCCGCAGCTAGATCTGTTCGGCGCGCCGTCCTACGCCGCGCAGCCGGACGCCGCGGCAGCCGGCGACACCGCCGACGCCGTCGCCGATCCGCTGCACGACGCGCTGGCCGCCATCGACCCGGACCTGCTGAGCCCGCGCGAGGCGCTCGATGCCTTGTACCGATTGAAAAACCTGGCGCGGGGAGCATGAGGCCCACCCCTACGCGCTTGCGCGCGCCCCTCAAGGGGCGGCACTGGCGGACCGGCGGAGCCGGATCCGCTGTGCCCTGGAGGAGGGGTGGTCTTCTGTTGGCCGCGTTCTGCGCGGTGGCGTTGTTCGTATGGACGGCCATGCCGGCGGCGGCGTCGGAGTCTTCTTACGCTGCGGCGCAGGGCTTCCGTTTTGCGCTGCTGGGGCAGACGCCCGCCCGCCCCGTGGACGAGCCGGTGCTGATACAGACGCTGGCGCAGATCGGCAGCGAGGCGGATCTCGCGGTGCATGTCGGCGCCATCAAGGGCAGAGGCGAGCGCTGCGACGATGCGGTGTACCAGCGCCGCCGCGAGCTGCTCCAGGCCAGCCCGGTGCCGCTGGTGCTGACGCCGGGCGATGAAGACTGGGCCGACTGCGACCAGGAGTCCGGCGGCCGTTTCGCGCCGGTGGAACGGCTGAACCGGATCCGCGAGCTGTTCTTCGACGCCGACCAGTCGCTCGGCCAGCTGCAGCTCGACCTGCAGCGCCAGAGCGACACGGCGCGTTTCCGCGGCTACCCGGAAAACGCGCGCTGGGAGTACGGCGGCGTGGTGTTCGCCACCTTCAACATGCCGGGCAATTTCAACAACTTCCGGCCCGGCGCCGGCCGCAACGGCGAATACGAAGACCGCATCCTGGCCAATGCCTCGTGGCTGCGCCAGGCGTTCGCCGCCGCGTCGCGCGAGAAGGCGCAGGCCCTGGTGCTGGCTTTCCACGCCAATCCGCATTTCGAAGGCAACCGCGACGACCGCCGCGCCGCCGATGGCCGCGACCCCTACGGCGATTTCAAGCTGCTGCTGGCGCGCCTGGCGTCCCGCTTCCCGGGCCAGGTGCTGGTCGTGCATGCCAGCGACAACACGCTGACCGACCCGCCGCCCGCCGACCACCCGCTGCGCCTGAACGGCCGCGTGCTGGCCAACGTGCGCCGCGTGCAGACCTACGGTTCGCCGCTATCGCAATACTGGATCCGCATCGACGTCGCTCCCGGCCGCAAAGGCGCGCTGACCGTGACCCGGCGCACCGCCGTGCTGCTCCCGCCGCGTCCCTGAACCACCGCGCCTCGACAGTGCATCCAGGACGCCGCGGATCCGGCTCCGCCGGTCCGCCAGCATCGCCCCTTGAGGGACGCGCCAAGCGCGTGGGGGTGGATCCAACTAGTGCAAAGTATCCGACTGCCGACGGATCTCGATCATCGCGTCGAGCACTTCGTCGCTCTCGTCTTCTTCGTCGGCATAGCCCTGCTCGATCTCTTCCGGATCGGCCGGGCGCACGGCCAGCAGCTTGATGCGTACGCGCAGCGCCATCCCCGCGAAGGGGTGGTTGGCGTCCAGCACGACCTTGTCTTCGGTCAGGTCGGTCACGACGAAGATCAGCGCGTTCTCGTCGGGCTCGTCGTCATCGTCGGCCACCGTCACCACCGGGCCGTCGCCGTCGCCCTGGCCGGGCACGCCTTCGAAGCGCATGCCGACTTCGAGCGGCTCCGGGAAGCGCGAACGCTCTTCCACGCGCAGCAGGTCGGTGTCGTAGTCGCCGAAGGCATCGGCCGGTTCGAGGTGGAAGGTCTGCTCGAAGCCGGGCTCCTGGCCTTCCAGGCCGTCGTCGAGCCGCGGCAGCAGGCTGTCGTGGCCGCGGTGCAGGAAAGAAACCGGGCCGCCGCTGTCGTCCAGCGCCTCGCCGTCGGTACTGGAAATCCAGAATTCAACGGTCACCACGGTGTTCTCGCCGACCGTCAATCCGGGAGGGTTCGTGGATGCAGTCATAATCTCGGTTCCCGTTTGGCTGGGTCAAACACCCATTTTATACAGACATCCCCGCATGGACCCGCATCGCCCCACCGCCCTGCTGGGCGGCCTTTCGCCCGCCGAATTCATGCGCCGCCACTGGCAGCGCAAGCCCCTCCTGATCCGCCAGGCCTTTGCCGGTTTCCGGCCGCCGCTGTCGATCGCCGAGACCCGGCGGCTGGCGCGCCGCGACGACGTCGAATCGCGCCTGGTGTGGCGCGAGCAGGGCCGGTGGCAGATGGAGCAGGGTCCATTCGGCCGGCTCCCTCCGGCGCGCGAGCCGGGCTGGACGCTGCTGGTGCAGGGCGTCAACCTGCACAGCGATGCAGCCGCCGACTTGATGCAGGCATTCCGCTTCGTGCCGGACGCGCGGCTCGACGACGTGATGATCAGCATCGCCACCGACGGCGGCGGCGTGGGCCCGCATTTCGACAGCTACGACGTCTTCCTGCTGCAGGGCGTGGGCCGCCGCCGCTGGCGCATCGGCCGCCAGAAGAACCTGGCGCTGCGGCCCGATGCGCCGCTGAAGATCCTGGCCGACTTCGAACCGTCGGCCGAATACGTGCTGGAGCCGGGCGACATGCTCTACCTGCCGCCGGCCTATGCCCACGACGGCGTCGCCGAAGGCGATTGCATGACGATCTCGATCGGCTTTCGCTCGCCTTCGCTGGCCGAACTGGCGCGCGGCATGCTGGAAACGGCCGCCGACGGCCTGGCCTCGCCGCCGCCGGCGCTGCGCGGCCATTACCGCGATCCCGGCCAGCCCGCGGTCGACGCGCCGGCCGCATTGCCGCCGGCGCTGGTCGAACGGGCCGTACAGGCCGCCGCGGCGGTCCGCCTCGACGCCCGGCTGGCCTCCCGCTTCCTGGGCTGCTGGCTGACCGAGCCCAAGCCCCAGGTATTCTTCGATCCGCCGGCAGGCGATACGCCCGACCTGGCCGAAGCCTGGCCGCCCGCCGGCCGCCTGGCGCTGGACCGCCGCACGCAGATGCTCTATCGCGACAAGGCCTTGTACATCAACGGCGAAGAGCCGCCGGTGGCGGCCTCCCGCTTCTGGAAGGCATTGGCCGATCGCCGCAGGCTGGACTGCCGCGATCCGCTCTGCGCCGAGCTTACCCTTCAGGACCGCGGCTTGCTGGCTGAATGGCTGGCGGCCGGGTGGATGCACTACTCGGCCGACTGAGACGCATGCCGGATTGCTCCATCGCATCACTCATCCGGCCTAGCCTAAACGCGGCGGAAATGCCACAAACCCGAAACCCTTGCCAACACTATTGACCGAACCGATACACAAATTGCTTACGTGAGACTTACTTTTAAGCGCAACCATGGAAAGTCCCTAGTCACGCTGTTAAAATTTACATGTGCTCGAATACAGGCCTTCCCGTCCGGCAATTCCTACCCGGAACCGCAGAACGCAGGCCGAGTATCTGGCCATGACCGGAAATAGCGCTATTTCTAGTTGGTTGTATTTGGATTACTACTATAAGGAATGCTCATGAAGAAGACTCTGTTCGTCGCGTCGCTGCTGGCGCTGGCCCTGTCGGCTTGCAACAAGCAGGAAGAATCCACTCCCGCCCCGGCCGATACCGCTCCTCCTCCGGCCGCGGCTCCCGCTGAACCCACCCCGGCGCCGGCCACGCCCGCGCCGGCCGATCCGTCGGCTCCGGTTACGCCGCCGGCCGACTCCGGCACGACCCCGGCCCCGGCTCCGTCGTCGAACTGATCGGCGCCTCCAGACCGGCGCACCGGATTCCGCTTCCGGCAGCAACCCCCGCCCGCCGCCGGTCTGGCGGGCTCTCGAGCCCAGACGAAAAAGCCAGCCGCAGGGCTGGCTTTTTGCTGTCCGGCGCCGCCGCTACAGCGTCACCCAGTCGAAACCGTCGTCCTGCGATGCCACGCCGATTTCCGCCGGCGCGCAGCCCAGCACGCCGGCCAGCGCGATCCGCGCCAGTTCCGGCGCGTTGTTTTTCCGGCTCAGGTGCGCCGCGTGCAGGAAGCGCAGCCGGGAACGGTCTACCGCCTGCAGGATCTCCGCCGCCGCGCCGTTGGAAAGATGCCCGAAGCGGCCGGCGATGCGCACCTTCAAGGAGGCCGGATAATCGCTGGCGGCGAGCATGTCGGGGCAGTGGTTGCATTCCAGCACCAGCGCGTCGCAGCCCGACAACATGCGCTGCACGTGCGGCGTGCCCTGCCCCAGGTCGGTCAGGACGCCCACGCGCCGGGCGCCGTCGCTGAACACGAACTGGACCGGCTCGCGCGCATCGTGCGGCACCGGGAAGGGGAAGATCTGCAGGTCGCCGACCGCGAACGGCGTGTGGCTGTCGCAGCGCCGCGCCTGCATGCCCTCGGGAATGCGCAGCGCCACCGCCGCGCGGGTGCCGGTCGTCATGTAGACGGGAATGCCGTGGCGACGCGCCAGCCGGAACACGCCGCCGATGTGATCCCCATGTTCATGCGTGACCAGGATGGCGTCCAGCGCGGCCGGCGCCACGCCGCGCGACAGCAGCCGCCGCTCGATTTCGCGCAGGCCGAAGCCGCAGTCGACCATCACATGGGTGACGGTGCAGCCCGACCGGGCCCGAACCACCAGCGCGTTGCCTTCGCTCCCACTGCCCAGGCTCGTATAACGCATAGACGCCGTACCCGCCAGCTTCAGTTGCCCATGGCGCCACGCGCCTGCCCACCGCATGAACCCGCGCCGCCCCACCCAGGATGCGGCGGATCCGGCTCCGCCGGTCCGCTCGCATCGCCCCTTGAGGGGCGCGCGTAAGCGCGTAGGGGTGGGCTCATTTCAACTGATTGGAAAGCACGTTCAGGATGCGCCGCCCGGTCTGCGACCGTTCCGGATTGCCCTGGGCGTCGAGCACGGTCACGCGGGTCTGTTCGCCGGCGGTGGACAGCTTGACGCGGTACTGCGGACTGTTCTCGGGCTTGCCGCGGCCGAACAGGCGGCTGAGGAAACCCGGCTTGCTGTTGTTGGCGTCGGAATCGACGTCGACATAGCGCACGTAGTAGACGCCTTCGGCCCGGTTGCGGTCTTCCACCGTGAAGCCGCCGCGGTCCAGCGCCAGCCCGACGCGGCGCCAGGCGCGGTCGAAGGACTCGCCGATCATGAGCTCGCCGCTGTCGCCGGAGCCCGTCACCAGCTGGGTCGGCGCGCCGGAGGCCGGCTCAGGCGTAGCCTGCGCCACCATTGTCTTGGCGCGGTCGGCATCGCTGCCCAGCCGCACCATCAGGCGGCTGAGGAACTCGGCCTCCAGGCCGGGATCGTTCGGGCGGCTGGTCCAGGCGGTCTGCGTCTTGTCGGCGCCGACCAGCTCCTCGACCGCGCCGCGGTGGCTGATGTAGATCTCGGTACCCTTGTCGGTACGCTCCAGCCGGGTGCGGAACATGTCGCGCTCGCCGGTATCCCAGGCCGAATCGAACACCCGGCCGATGGTCCGGCGCAGGAAATCCTGCGGGATCTTGGCCCGGTTTTCGGCCCAGTCGGTTTCCATCACGCCGGCCTGCTGGTCTTCCTCCCGGATCAGGAAGCCGTTGTCCTGCCAGAACTGGCGCACCAGCGGGTAAAGCTGCTCCGGCGAGCGATTGTCGACCACCAGCCAGCGCTGGTTGCCCGAGCGCTCCACGCGCATGTCGGGGCGGGTGGGCAGCACGTTCGACGCGCTGGCCGGGCGCTGCTCTTCCGGCTTGGCAGCCGCGTAGCTGGAGAATGTGGTCGTGCCGCTGGTACCGCCGGCACCGGCCGCCGCGCTGGCGGTGCCGCTAGGCGCGCCCGGGACCTGGTAGCGGGTGTCGTTGGGCAGCTGCGTCAGGTCGGGCGGCACTTCCAGCTTCTGCACCGGCGCCGAGGTGGCGCTTTTGTAATCGATGGACTCTTCCTTGCCGAGCAATTGGTTGACGCTGCTGCAGCCGGCAAACAGCGCAGACAGCGAGACCAGCACCGGCAGCAGCGCCAGGCGCGGCAGATTCGAACGCACTGCATTCATTGACTCGTGACTCCTGAAACCGCGGACGGCCGCCGACCCGGGCGGGCGCAGGCCTGGCGGCATGAAACGCAAAGCGTGGGCAAAATCAAACGTCGATCCCGGCCGCCTGGAGCGCCTCGCACACCGCCGCGTGATGCTGCGGGGCGAGTTCGACCAGAGGCAGGCGATAACCCAGGGCCGTGCGCCCCATCCGGGCCAGGGCCCACTTGACGGGGATCGGGTTGGGTTCGACGAACAGGTTGCGGTTGAGCAAGGCCAGCCGGCCGTTGATCCGCCGCGCGGCCGCGGCATCGCCGGCCAGCGCCGCGGCGCACAACTCGTGCATCAGGCGCGGCGCGACGTTGGCCGTGACCGAGATGTTGCCGCGCGCGCCCATCAGCATCAGCGCGGCGGCCGTGGGGTCGTCGCCGCTGAACACCGCGAACGACTCCGGCACCCGGCTCAGCAGCAGCGAACCGCGGCCGATGTCGCCGGTGGCGTCCTTCAGGCCGACGATGCCGGGCACCTCCGCCAGCCGCAGCACGGTATCGTGCGCCAGGTCGGCGCCGGTGCGGCCCGGCACGTTGTACAGGATGACCGGCAGGTCGACCGCCTCGGCGATGGCGCGGAAATGCCGGTACAGACCTTCCTGGTTGGGACGGTTGTAGTACGGCACCACCGACAGGCCGGCATCGGCGCCGATGCGCTTGGCTTCCTTGGACAGCTCGATCGCCTCGGCGGTGGAGTTGGCGCCGGTACCGGCGATGACGGGCGCGCGGCCCGCCACGTGCTGCACGGCAAAGCGGATCAGCTCCACGTGCTCTTGCACCGACACCGTGGGCGATTCGCCCGTGGTGCCGACCACCACGAAGCCGTCCGTACCCTCGGCCAGGTGCCAGTCCAGCAAGGACTTGAAAGCGCCGTAGTCGAGTTTCCCGTCGGCCTGCATCGGGGTGACGATTGCGACGATACTGCCCTGGATCGGTGTGCGGTCGGAGGTTGCCATACGGTCGATCGGCGCCGTGCGCCGCGAAAACGTAAATCGCTCAAGTGTACCGGATATGGAAGGCGCCGGCGGATCCGCGCATCACAGGAAAAGCCTGACGATGCCGTTGCCCAGCGCCAGCACCGGCGCCACCAGGAAACCCAGCATGTTGGTGGCCAGCAGCAGGATCAGGATGACCATGCCGTAGGGCTCCAGCTTGGAGTATTGCCAGGCCAATCGGTTCGGCAGCAGGCTGAATACGATGCGGCCGCCGTCGAGCGGCGGGATCGGCAGCAGGTTGAGCGCCATCAGCATCAGGTTGACCCGCACGCCTGCCGCCGCCATGCCGAGGAAGAAATCCTCCTGCACCCCGCTTTCGATCATCAATTTGAGGCCAATGGCCCACATAATGGCCATCAGCAGGTTGACGCCCGGCCCGGCCGCCGCCACCCATAGCATGTCGCGCTTGGGGTGGCGCAGGCGGCCGAAATCCACCGGCACCGGCTTGGCCCAGCCGAACAGCAGGCCGCCCACGCCCATCAGCTTGGCGGCCAGCAGGATCAGGATCGGCACCAGCAGCGTGCCGACCGGGTCGATGTGGCGCACCGGGTTGAGCGTGACCCGGCCGGCCAGCTGCGCCGTGGGGTCGCCGAACATCCGGGCCACGTAGCCGTGAGCCGCTTCGTGCAGCGTGATCGCGAAAATCAGCGGGATCGCGTAGACCGCGATGGTTTGAATGACGGAGTCCATCGCGCGATTGTAATGGCTGCGATGGATGCGGCGCCTAGCTTTCCTGCAGGCCGAGGGCGGCGGGATCGCCGCGGCCGCGGCGCAGGACCTGCGGCGGCTCGGCGGTCAGGTCGATCACGGTGGTGGGCTCGCCGCAGCAGGCGCCGCCGTCGATCACCGCCGCCAGGTCGTGCTGGTAGCGTTCGCGGATCTCGGCCGCGTCGTTGAGCGGCTCTTCCTCGCCGGCCGGGATCAGCGTGGTCGACAGCAGCGGCGAGCCGGTTTCCTGCAGCAGCGCCAGCGCGATCGGATGGTCGGGGATGCGGATGCCGATGGTCTTGCGCGACGGGTGCGACAGCCGGCGCGGCACTTCGCGCGTGGCCTCCAGGATGAAGGTCCACGGCCCCGGCGTGGCGGCCTTGAGCAGGCGGTACTGGCGGTTATCGACGTGCGCCAGCTGCGCGATCTCGCCCAGGTCGCGGCACAGCAGCGTCAGGTGGTGGCGTTCGTCGACGCCGCGCAGGCGGCGCAGCGCGTCGGCCGCGTGCCGGTCGTCCAGCGGCGCCGCCACCGCATAGCTGGAGTCGGTGGGCACCGCCACCAGCCCGCCGGCGGCGATCATCTGCGCGGCCTGCCGCAGCAGGCGGATCTGCGGGTTCTGCGGATGAACCGAAAAGAACTGCGCCACGATAGTCCTCCATGCGAAAGCGAATTGCGCCGCCGGGACGGCGGACCAGGGGCCGGGCCGCCGGCCGCGGCAGCCGCGAATGGCGGGCGCGGCGGTACGGCAGGCGCTCAGCCGGCGGCCAGCGCGGCCAGTTCGGCGCGCAGCTTGCGCTCGGCGCCGTCGCGCGCGGCCGGATCGTCGAATGACGCCCCGCGCGCCACTTCGCGGCCGTCGAGCACCGCCACGTAGGAATCGCCCTCGGCGCGCACCGTGCCCTCGTCGCCGGCCAGCTCGCGCAGGCGGCGGATGTCGGCGCCGGCGGCCTGGGCGTCGGCGTAGGGGCCGGACAGCAGCAGCGCCTCGCCGTCGGCGGCCAGGAAGCGGAAGCGGAAGCTGCCGTCGTCGTCGCGGAAGCTGACGAAGCGGCCGGCCTTGCCGCCCTTGTCCTTCTTCTTGCCCGCCGCGCCGTCCTGGACGGGGCCGCGCAGGCGGCTCAGCCCCACGGCGGCCCGCAGCTCGGCGATGAAGGGCGCTGCGATCGCGCGCGCCTTGGCGGCGCCGGCCAGCAGGATGTCTTCGATGTCGTCGGGCCGCGCGATCAGCGTCTCGTAGCGCTCGCGCAGCGGCGCCAGATCGCGGTCGATCCGCTCGAACAGCGCCTGCTTGGCGTCGCCCCAGCCCATGCCGCCTTCCAGCGCGGCGCGGAAGGCGGCCGCCTCGCCCGCGGTGGCGAAAGCCTGGTACAGGATGAACAGGTGCGAGCCCTCGGCGTCCTTCGGCTCGCCGGGCAGCCTCGAATCGGTGACCACCCGGCCGATGGCGTCGCGCAGCGCCTTCCTGCCGCCTTCGAACAGCGGGATGGTGTTGTTGTAGCTCTTGGACATCTTGCGGCCGTCCAGGCCCGGCAGCGTGGCCACCGATTCCTCGATCAGCGCCTCGGGCAGCACGAACAGCTCGCGGCCGCGGCCGTACAGGTGGCTGAAACGCTGGGCGATGTCGCGCGCCATCTCGATGTGCTGGATCTGGTCGCGGCCCACCGGCACCTTGCCGGCGTTGAACATCAGGATGTCGGCGGCCATCAGCACCGGGTAGGAGAACAGCCCGAGCGTGACGCCGGCATCGGGCTCCTCGCCGTCGGCCACGTTCTGGTCGACCGCCGCCTTATAGGCGTGGGCGCGGTTCATCAGGCCCTTGGCGGTGACGCAGGTCAGCAGCCAGCACAGCTCGGGAATCTCGGGAATGTCGGACTGCCGGTAGAACGTGACGCGCTCGGGGTCGAGCCCGGCGGCCAGCCAGGTGGCGGCGATCTCCAGGCGCGAACGCAGGATCCGCGCCGGGTCGTCGCACTTGATCAGCGCGTGGTAGTCGGCCAGGAAGAAGAAGGCGTCGGTGCCGGCGTCGCGGCTGGCGGCGATGGCCGGGCGGATCGCGCCCACGTAGTTGCCCAGGTGGGGGGTGCCGGTGGTGGTGATGCCGGTCAGGATGCGGGTTCTCATGAAGCGTGTCTGGTCCGGAAGGCAGGCGAGCAGTTTAACGCCCCGGCGGCCGTAGAATAGGCGGCGGATACCAAGGACGCCCGATGACAGCCCCTACCCCCTACGGCATGCCCGCCTACGAGATCGAGTTCATCGCCGGCGTGCTGCGATGAGCCGGGGCCGCGTGCCGATGCAGGAAATATCCTTCCCGCTGTCCGGGCCCTTCATCGCGCTGTGCGACCTGCTCAAGGTGACTGGCGTGGCCGGCTCCGGCGGCGCCGGCAAGCAGATGGTGGCCGACGGCCTGGTGCGGGTCGACGGCGCGCCGGAGTCGCGCAAGACGTGCAAGATACGGGCCGGCCAGGTAGTAACGGTGGACGGCGTACGGATCAAAGTGACGGCCGGCTGAACCCGGCCGGCCTCAATGCGCCTGTTCCCAGGTAGCGCCGGCCCCGACTTCCGCCACCAGCGGCACCTTCAGCTCCGCCACGCCGCACATCAGTTCGGGCAGCATCCGCCGCACGCCGGCGACCTCGGCGTCGGGCACTTCGAGCACCAGTTCGTCATGCACCTGCATGACCTGGCGGGTGCCCAGGCCCTGGTTTTCGATCCAGTCCTGCACCGCCACCATGGCCATCTTGATCAGGTCGGCCGCGGTGCCCTGCATCGGCGCGTTGATCGCGGCGCGCTCGGCGGCGGCGCGGCGCGGGCCGCTGCCGCCGTTGATCTCGGGCAGCCACAGGCGGCGGCCGAACACGGTTTCCACATAGCCCTTGTCGCGCGCCTGCATGCGGGTTTCGTCCATGTAGCGCGCCACGCCCGGATAGCGGGCGAAATAGCGGTCGATGTAGTGCTTGGCGGCGTCGCGCGCGATGCCCAGGTTGGCGGCCAGCCCGAAGGCGCTCATGCCGTAGATCAGGCCGAAATTGATCACCTTGGCGTAGCGCCGCTGTTCCGACGTGACCTGGTCGGCCGGCGTGCCGAACACCTCGGCCGCGGTGGCGCGATGGATGTCGTCGCCGCGCTCGAAGGCCGACATCAGGTTCTCGTCGCCCGAAATATGGGCCATGATCCGCAGTTCGATCTGGGAATAATCGGCCGACACGATCAGGCAGCCGGGCGAGGCCACGAAGGCTTCGCGCACGCGCCGGCCTTCGGCCGTGCGCACCGGGATGTTCTGCAGGTTCGGATCGCTGGAAGCCAGCCGCCCGGTCACCACCGCCGCCTGCGCGTAGCGCGTGTGCACGCGCTGGGTGGCCGGGTTGATCATCTTCGGCAGCTTGTCGGTATAGGTGGACTTCAGCTTGGCCAGGCCGCGGTAGGCCAGCAGCGCCTTCGGCAGCGGGTAATCCTCGGCCAGCTTGGACAGCACTTCCTCGTCGGTCGACGGCGCGCCGCTGGCGGTTTTCTTCACCGCCGGCAATTGCAGCTTCTCGAACAGGATCTCGCCCAGTTGCTTGGGCGAGTTCAGGTTGAACGGCTGGCCGGCCAGCTCGTAGGCGAGCTGTTCCAGCCGCAGCATTTCCTGGCCCAGCGCGTGGCTCTGCCGGCCGAGTTCGTCGGGGTCGATGCGCACGCCGTTGCGTTCGATCACGCACAGCACGCGCGACACCGGCATCTCGATCGCGTAGATCGCGGCCAGCTTGCCGTCGGCCTCGATGCGCGGATGCAGCACGCCGTGCAATTGCAGCGTGAAGTCGGCGTCTTCGCACGAATACTGGCTGGCGACGTCGATCGCCACTTCGTCGAAACAGATCTGGTTGGCGCCCTTGCCGCAGATGTCTTCGTAGGCCACCCCCTTGCGGCCCAGCCAGCGCAGCGCCAGTTCGGCCAGCCCGACGCCGCGGTGCGATTCCAGCACATAGGCCTGCAGCATGGTGTCGTGCGCCACGCCGCGCAGCGCGACGCCGGCGTTGGCGAACACATGGGTGTCGAACTTGGCGTTGTGCAGCAGCTTGGGCGCCTTGGGGTCTTCCAGCCAGGGCCGCAGCCGCGCCAGCACCTCGTCTTTCGGCAATTGTTCGATCGAGCCCGGGTGGCGGTGCGTGAGCGGGATGTAGCAGGCGCGGCCCGGCGCCACCGACAGCGAAATGCCCACCAGCCCGGCCTGCATTTCCGACAGCGAATCGGTTTCGGTATCGAGCGCCACCAGCCCGGCCTGGCCGATGGCCTCCAGCCAGCGGTCGAACACGGCCCAATCGGTGACCGTGTCGTAGTGCAGCTCGACCGGCGCCGCCGGCGCCTCGGCCTGCACCACGCGCGAATCGCCTTGCGGGATCCGCTCGGCGTCGCCCGTCAGTTCGCGCAGCCAGCTGCGAAAGCCGTAGCGCTCGTACATCCGCTCCAGCTCGGCGCGGTCGGCCGGCCGCTCGACCAGCGCGTCCAGGCCGGGAATGTGCGCGGCCAGGTCGCAGTCGGTGCGGATGGTGACCAGCTTGCGGGTCAGCTCGAAGTTCGGGATCGCGGCGCGCAGGTTGCTGCCGGCCACGCCTTTGACCGAATCGGCCTGCGCCACCAGCTGTTCCAGCGAGCCGTACTGGCTCAGCCACTTGGCGGCCGTCTTGGGGCCGACCTTTTCCACGCCCGGCACGTTGTCGACCGTGTCGCCGATCAGCATCAGGTAATCGACGATGCGCTCGGGCGGCACGCCGAACTTGGCGGCCACGCCGGCGGCGTCCAGCGTTTCGCCGCTCATGGTATTGACCAGCGTGACGTGGTCGTTGACCAGCTGCGCCATGTCCTTGTCGCCGGTGGATACGATGGTGCGCACGTCTTGCGCGGCGGCCATCACCGCCAGCGTGCCGATCACGTCGTCGGCCTCGATGCCCTCGATCGCGAACACCGGCCAGCCTTGCGCCCGCACCGCTTGCACGATGGGCTCGACCTGCAGCGCGAGGTCGTCCGGCATGGCCTTGCGGGTGGCCTTGTAGTCGGCGTAGAGGTCGTCGCGGAAGGTCTTGCCGGGCGCGTCGAAAATGCACGCGATATAGTCTGCCTTATGATCGTTGCGGGCCCGGCGCAGCATGTTGAGCACGCCGTACAGCGCACCGGTCGGCTCGCCCTGCGCGTTGCGCAGGTCGGGCAGGGCGTGATACGCACGGTACAGGTAGCTGGAACCGTCGACCAACAGCAACGTCTTTGCCATGATGAAACACAGAGATATTCAAAAGAAACAGGAAGACCTTTCCGGCAGCATGGATCCGAGGATCGCCGCCAAGAACACGCGGCGCGTGCCCGGCCTGCGCGACGTGGTCAACGTGGAGCGCGCCACCGCCACCAAGGCGCGCGAATCGTGGCACGTGCTGGGGATTATGTCAGAGTTCTTCGAGGCCTCCGAACGGCTGGCCCAGATCCGGCCGGCGGTCAGCATCTTCGGCAGCGCCCGCACCGCGCCCGGCTCGCCCATGTACGAAAAGGCGCAAGCCATCGCCCGCCTGCTGTCGGAAGCCGGGTTCTCGGTGGTTTCCGGCGGCGGGCCGGGCATCATGGAGGCCGCCAACAAGGGCGCCTACGAAGGCCCCAGCCCCAGCATCGGCCTGAACATCGAGTTGCCGCACGAGCAAAGCAGCAACGGCTTCCAGAACATCAGCCTGTACTTCCGCCATTTCTTCGCGCGCAAGGTGGCGTTCGTCAAGTTCACCTCGGCCTACGTGGTGCTGCCGGGCGGCTTCGGCACGCTGGACGAGCTGTTCGAGGCCCTGACGCTGGTGCAGACCAACAAAAGCCGCAGCATGCCCATCATCCTGGTCGGCAGCGACTACTGGGGCGGCCTGCTCGACTGGATCCGCGCCCGGCCGCTGGCCGAGGGGATGATCTCGGTGGCCGATCCCGATCTGTTGCAGCTGATCGACGATCCGCAACAGGTCGTCGAGGCGATTTTCGATTTCTACGAACACGCCGGCTTCACGCAATCGCCCGGCGAACGCGAGGCATTGCTGAATCTCTGAGGTGGGCGCTTCTTCCGGGCTAAAATGAAGCGATTTCGCCGTTTCCCGACCTTCGCCCCCCACCCTACATGGCCGTATTCACCCCTGTCGACGAGGCGGACGCCCGCGATCTGCTTGCGCGCTATCCGCTCGGCGACCTGATTTCGCTGCGCGGCATCGCCTCCGGCATCGAAAACACCAATTATTTCCTGACCACCGGCCGCGGCGAATTCGTGCTGACCGTGTTCGAACGGCTCACGCGCGAGCAACTGCCGTTCTACATCGAGCTGATGCGGCACCTGGCCGAGCGCACGGTGCCGGTGCCCGACCCGCAGGCCACGGTCGACGGCCAGCGCATCGCCGAGCTGCATGGCAAGCCCTGCGCCATCGTCACCCGGCTGCCGGGCCAGTGCGACATGGCGCCCGCCGAGGCCCATTGCGCGCTGGTGGGCGCCGCGCTGGCGCGCATGCACCTGGCCGGACGCGACTTCCCGCTGCGCCAGCCCAACCTGCTGGGGCTGGACTGGTGGCGCGCCACCGCGCCAGTGGTGGCGCCCTACCTGGGCGAACAAGCCGCCGCGATGCTGCTCGACGAAGTCCGCATCCAGGCCGAATTCGCCCAGGGCGCGACCTGGCGCGCGCTGCCCGAAGGGCCGGCCCACTGCGACCTGTTCCGCGACAACGTGCTGTTCGCCGGCACGCCGGAGGCGCCGGAGCTGGGCGGCTTCATCGACTTCTACTTCGCCGGCTGCGACCGCTGGCTGTTCGACGTGGCGGTGTGCCTGAACGACTGGTGCGTGGCGCCGGCCAGCGGCGAATTCCGCCCCGCGCTGGCCGCCGCCTTCCTGCGCGCCTACGCGGGCGTGCGCCCCTTCGAGCCGGCCGAATACGCCGCCTGGGCCGCGATGCTGCGCGCCGCGGCGCTGCGGTTCTGGATCTCGCGCCTGTTCGACTTCCACCTGCCGCGTCCGGCGCAAACCCTGACGCCGCACGACCCCACCCACTTCGAGCGCATCCTCCGGCTGCGCCGCACCCAGGCCCCCTTCCCCCTCCCGTAATGAGCCCACCCCTACGCGCTTCGCGCGCCCCTCAAGGGGCGACGCCCGCGGACCGGCAAAGCCGGATCCGCGGCGTCCTGGATCGAGCCGCGGCGCAGGAGGGCGACGGCCGGGGATGTAACACCATGGACCACTGAACCGACATGCAAGCCTCATCTCTTCCCCCGAACGCGGGCATCCGATGGGTGCGCGAAGGCTGGGCGCTGTTCCGCCGCCAGCCGGTCGCCATGTTCACCTGGGCCCTCACCATCGGTTTCATGGTGCTGGTGGCCAGCCAATTGCAGCCCGTCGGGCCGCTGCTGTTCGTCGTGCTGATGCCGTCGATCACGGTGATGACGCTGCAGGCCTGCCGCGACATCGTGGCCGGCAAGCCGGTCTACCCGCTGCAATTGTTCGCGGTGCTGAAGCGGCCGGGGCTGGCGCGGCGCCTGCTGGCGATGGGCGGCGCCTACGTGGCCCTGGTGCTGGCGGTCGGCATGCTGGCCTTCCTGCCGTTCGCCGATACGCTGCGCGACACGCTGGAACAGATCTCCGACAACGACCTGGCGCCGCTGCTGGTGGCGATGCGCTTCCCGATCGCGATCTTCGGCCTGCTGTACGTGGCGATCGCTGCCCTGTTCTGGCATGCGCCGGCCCTGGTCGCGTGGCAGGGCCTGGGCCTGCGCAAGGCGCTGTTCTTCTCCGGCGTGGCGTGCTGGCGCAACAAGGGAGCGTTCGTGGTCTACGGCCTGGCCTGGTTCGTGATCGTGTCGGCGCTGGAGATCGCCGGCGGCCTGCTGGTCGAGGCCGGCTTGTCGGAAAACCTGGCCGGGCTGATACAGATGCCGTTCAATTTCCTGGCTGCCGCGGCGCTATATTGCAGCTTCTACCCGGTATATGTGTCCATCTTCGGCCAGGACGCCTTCGAGCGGCCGGCCATGGCTTTGCCGGAACGTCATTGACCGCCACCGGCACGGCGATCCAATTCTTAAAAGCAGTTGACGCTGCCCCCAATCCCCCGTATAAGGATCCGGCACGATTTTCAGGTGATGAGTTGCTGTACAAATTGCTTACCCTCGCGGTACAGGGTTGTTCTGGTCTCTTTCCTTGATTGTCCTGCATTCCGTCAAGCAGTCTTTTTTAAGTATCGAGGATAAACACCATGGAAACCGGTACCGTCAAATGGTTTAACGATGCCAAGGGCTTCGGCTTCATCACGGCCGATTCCGGCGGCGACGACCTGTTCGCCCATTTTTCAGAAATCCGCATGGACGGCTTCAAGTCCCTGCAAGAAAACCAGAAGGTCAGCTTCGAAGTGACCGTGGGGCCGAAGGGCCGCCAGGCTTCGAACATCCGGCCGGTCTGAGCCCGGAACGCGGGTAGCACCGCTTCGGAGAGCCCCCGCCCTGCGGGGGTTTTTCATTTCGGGCGGCGCTTTCGCCCGCCCCGGGATCACACCACGTCGAGCTTGGCGATGCCGAGCGCCAGCGTCTTGGTGCCGACCTTGCCGAAATTGATCTGCGCCTGGGCGTCGGTGCCGCTGCCAGACAGGCTGACGATCACGCCTTCGCCGAAGCGGGCGTGGGCCACGCTCTGGCCCACCTTGAACAGTACGCCCCCCACCTCGACCCCGGCGTCGGCGCGGCGGCCGGCGTAGCCCTGCGACGAGCCGTAATAGGCGTCCTTGCTGCTGCGCCCGGTATCGCCGCGCGCCGGGCGATCGTCGTCCCAGGCCGAACGGGCCCACGAAGAGCCGCCCGCCGGCGGCAGCCCGGCCAGGCCGGTCTTGGGCGTCAGCCACTTCAGGCACTCTTCCGGAATTTCCGACAGGAAGCGCGAGCGCATGTGGTAGCGCGTCTGCCCGTGCAACATGCGGGTCTGGGAAAAGCTCAGGTACAGCCGCTCGCGCGCGCGCGTGACGGCCACGTACATCAGGCGCCGCTCTTCTTCCAGGCCGGCCTGTTCGAGGATGCTGTTCTCGTGCGGGAACAGCCCTTCCTCCAGGCCGGAGATGAACACCGCCTCGAACTCCAGCCCCTTGGCGGCGTGCACCGTCATCAGCTGCACGGCGTCCTGGCCTTCGCTGGCCTGGTTGTCGCCCGCCTCCAGCGCCGCGTGCGACAGGAAGGCGGCCAGCGGCGAGGGCAGCTCGATGCCGGCCTCGGGCAGGGTCTGCGCCAGCGCGCCGGCGGCGTCGAAGGGATAGCCGTCCTCGGCGGCGAAGGCGGCGGCGGCATTGACCAGTTCGCGCAGGTTCTCGACCCGCTCGGCGCCTTCCTTTTCCTGCAGGTAGTGCGGCACCAGGCCGCTGGCCTCGATCACGTGGTCGACGATCTCGTGCAGCGGCAGGTTCTGCGTCTCGAAGCGCATGCGGTCGATCAGGGCCGCGAACTGGGCCAGGTTATTGCCGCCGCGGCCCGGCACCTGGGCCACGGCGGCGTACAGGCTGCTGCCGCTGGCGCGCGCGATGTCGGCCAGCTGCTCCAGCGTGCGGGCGCCGATGCCGCGCGCCGGGAAGTTGACCACCCGCATCCAGGCCGTGTCTTCGTGCGGATTTTCCATCAGCCGCAGATAGGCCAGCGCATGCTTGACCTCCTGCCGCTCGAAAAAGCGCAGGCCGCCGTACACCTTGTACGGCATGCCGGCCGAGAACAGCGCATGCTCCAGCACCCGCGACTGCGCGTTGCTGCGGTACAGGATGGCGATCTCGCGCCGCTGGCGGCCCTCGGCCACCAGCGAGCGGATCTCTTCCACCACCCACTGCGCTTCCTGCGAATCCGTCATCGCCTCGTATACGCGTATCGGTTCGCCGTGGCCGCGTTCGGTCCACAGGTTCTTGCCCAGCCGGCCCGAATTGTTGCGGATCAGCGTGTTGGCGGCGTCCAGGATGTGGCCGTAGGAACGGTAGTTCTGTTCCAGCCGGATCACCGCGCCGTGCGCGTATTCGCGCTCGAACTCGGCCATGTTGCCGACGTTGGCGCCGCGGAAGGCGTAGATCGACTGGTCGTCGTCGCCCACCGCGAACAACGCCGCGCCGCCGCCGGCCAGGAGCTTGAGCCAGCGGTACTGCAGGCGGTTGGTGTCCTGGAACTCGTCGACCAGGATGTGGCGGAAGCGGTGCTGGTAGTGCTCGCGGATCGGCGCGTTGCGCGACAGCAGCTCGAAGCAGCGCAGCAGCAGTTCGGGGAAGTCGACCACGCCTTCGCGCTGGCACTGGGCGTCGTACATGCCGTAGAGCTCGGCCATCTGGCGGCTGAAGCTGTCGTAGGCCTCGACGGCGGTATGGCGCAGCCCTTCTTCCTTGGCGCCGTTGATGAAATTCTGCAGCTGGCGCGGCGGGTATTTCTCGTCGTCGACGCCGGCGGCCTTGAGCAGCCGCTTGATGGCCGACAGCTGGTCGGCCGTGTCCAGGATCTGGAAGGTCTGCGGCAGGCCGGCGTCGCGATAGTGGGCGCGCAGCAGGCGGTTGCACAGGCCGTGGAAGGTGCCGATCCACATGCCGCGCGTGTTGATCGGCAGCATCGCGGTCATGCGGGTGAGCATCTCGCGCGCCGCCTTGTTGGTGAAGGTGACCGCCATCAGGCCGTGCGGGCTGACCTGCCCGGTCTGGATCAGCCAGGCCATGCGGGTGGTCAGCACCCGGGTCTTGCCGCTGCCGGCGCCGGCCAGCACCAGGGCGTGGCGCGGTTCGAGGGTAACGGCGGCGAGCTGGGGGGGATTCAGGTTGTCGAGCAGGGACATCGGGAGGCAGGGGAACGGCGCGGCGGCGGACCCTGGGAGTCTAGCATTCCGGCGGCGGCCGGCACTGCCCGGGTGCCCGGACGGCGTCCTATACCCCCAGGTAGCGTGTCCAGAGCGAACGGTCGGCGGCCAGCGCGGCCGAGGTGCCGCTCCACACCAGGCGGCCGCGTTCGAGGATCAGGTGGCGGTCGGCCAGCGTGACCAGGCGGTCGACGTATTTGTCGACCACCAGCGTGGTCTGGCCCTCGGCCTTGAGCTGTTCCAGGCAGCGCCAGATCTCGTCGCGGATCACCGGCGCCAGCCCTTCGGTGGCCTCGTCCAGGATCAGCAGGCGCGGATTGGTCGACAGCGCGCGGCCGATCGCCAGCATCTGCTGCTCGCCGCCCGACAATTGATGGCCCAGGTTGCGCGCGCGTTCGGCCAGGCGCGGGAACAGGGCGTAGATGCGGTCCAGCGTCCAGGCCTCGGCCGTCGCGCCGTTGCGGCGGTCGGCGAAAGCGACCAGGTGTTCGCGCACCGTCAGGTTCGGGAAGCAATGACGGCCCTCGGGCACGATCGCCACGCCCAGCCGCGCGATCGCGTCGGCCCGCCGCCCCGCCACCGCCGCGCCGCCGAAGCGGATCTCGCCGCGCCGCGGCGCCAGCGCGCCCGTCAGCGCGCGGATGGTGGTGGTCTTGCCCATGCCGTTGCGGCCCAGCAGCGCGACCACTTCGCCGGCGGCGATGTCGAAGTCCAGGCCGAACAGCACCTGGCTGGCGCCGTAGCCCGCCTCCAGGCCGCGGACGGACAGCAGCGGCGCGGCCCCGGGTACGGCCCGGCGGGCAGCGGACATGCCGGTAGCGGGCATGGCGGCGGCCTTGGCCGCGAACAATGGCCCGGTCCCCGCACTCATCGCTCGCCCTCCGTGCCCAGATAGACGCTCTGCACGCGCGGGTCGGCCTTGATGGCGGCCGGCGTGCCGGCGGCAAGCACCCGGCCGTAGACCAGCACCGACACGCGGTCGGCCAGCTGGAAGACGGCATCCATGTCGTGCTCGATCAGCAGGATGGCCGCGTCGCGCCGCAGCGCGGCGATCAGTTCGATCATGCGCGCCGATTCGTCGGGCCCCATGCCGGCCATCGGTTCGTCCAGCAGCAGCAGGCGCGGCCGCGCGGCCAGGGCCAGCGCGACGTCGAGCTTGCGCTGCGCGCCGTGCGGCAGCGCACCGGCCACGCGGTCGAAATCGGCCTCCAGGCCGACCCGGCGCGCCAGCCCGAACGCGGCTTCGCGCAGCGCCGGCTCGGCATCGCGCACGCCGAAGCAGCGGAAATGGCCGCCGGCGTGGGCCTGCACGGCCAGCAGCAGGTTGTCGCGCACCGTGGCGTCGCGGAAGATGCTGGTGACTTGGAAGCAGCGCGACAGCCCGGCCCGCACCCGGCGGTCGGCGCGCATCCGGGTCAGGTCGGCGCCGTCCAGCGTGAGCGTGCCGGCATCGGGCCGCAGCAGCCCGGAGATCAGGTTCACCAGCGTCGACTTGCCGGCGCCGTTGGGGCCGATCAGCGCATGGATCTCGCCGTCGGCCACGTCGATGTCCACGCCGTCGACGGCGGACACGCCGCCGAAACGCTTGACCAGGCCGCGCGCCGCGAACAGCGTCATGCGCGCGCCCTCCGCGCCGCCAGCGCGGCGATGCCGCGCGGCGCCAGGAATACCGCCAGGATCAGCAACAGGCCCAGCGGCCAGTGCCAGAAATCGGTCTGCTCGCGCAGGAATTCCTCCAGCGCGATCCACACGGCCGCGCCGATCGGCCCGCCCCAGCGGCGCCCCACCCCGCCTATCACCACCATCACGATCAGCGTGGCCGACTGGGTCCACAGCATGATGGACGGGCTGACGAAGCCGTTGTGCACGGCCAGCAGCGCGCCGGCCAGGCCGGCGGCCGCGCCGGCCGCGGTGAAGGCGGCCAGCTTGATCGCGAACACCGGGAAGCCGAGCGCGGCCATGCGCGTGTCGTTGTCGCGGATGCCGGCCAGCGCGCGGCCGAAGCGCGAGTCCGCAGCGCGCGAGAACAGCGCGAAAACCAGCGCCGCCAGCGCCAGCACCACCCAGTACAGCGTGGTCTCGGCGCCGCCGTCCAGCCCCAGGCCCAGCTCGGGCCGCATCGGCAGCGTATAGCCGTCGTCGCCGCCATACGCACCCAGCGAAACCGCCACGTAATAGATCATCTGCGCGAAGGCCAGCGTGATCATGATGAAGTAGGCGCCGCGCGTGCGCAGCGACACCAGCCCCGCCAGTGCCGCGGCTGCGCCGGCCGCCGCGATCGCCGCCGCCCACATCGGCCAGGCCGACGTATAGCCGGCATCGACCAGCGCCACCAGCGTATACGCGCCGACGCCCATGAAGCCGGCATGCCCCAGCGCCACCATGCCGCCATAGCCCAGGATGAAATTTAGGCTGGCGGCTGCCAGCATGAAAATCAGCATCCGGGTGACAAATCCCACGTAATAATCGGCGCCCAGCGCCTGCGCGGCGAACGGCAGCGCAAGCAGCAGCACTGCCGCCAGCCACTGTGCATGGCGCCACGGCGAACGTCCGGCGCCGCAAGATGGGGCCGTCGGCGACGGGGAAATCGAACCCCCGGCCGCAAGCGCCCCGGCCGCCGCACCGGTGCCTGCAGATGCCGTGGAAGCAGCTTCCTCCGCCGGAGGGTCGCCAGGTGCCGGGAACGCGGCGGACACGTCGCGCTTGGACATCGGCATTCCCCTGCTCAGGCCCGCGCCGGGAACAGCCCGGCCGGCTTGAACGCGAGCACCGCCACCATCAGCGCATACACCGCGATGCTGGTCAACGCCGGGCCCAGGTCGGCCGCCACGGCCGGCGGCAGCACCGCGCGCAGCGCCGGCGGCAGGAAGGCGCGGCCGGCGGTATCGACCACGCCCACCAGCATGCTGGCCACGAACACGCCCCGCACCGAGCCGATGCCGCCGATCACGATCACCACCAGCGCCGGGATCAGGATCGATTCGCCCATGCCGATCTGCACCGCCGAAATCGGCCCCATCAGGGCCCCCGCCACCGCCGCCAGCGCGGCGCCCAGCAGGAACACCAGCGTGAACACGCGGTCCACCCGCACGCCCATCAATTCGGCCATGCCGCGGTTGGAGGCGCCGGCCCGCACCAGCATGCCGATGCGGGTCCGGTTGACCAGCAGGTACAGCCCCGCCGCGATGACCAGCCCGGCCGCCAGGATCAGCAGGCGGTACGAGGGATACGGCAGCCCCGGCAGCAGCGTGACCGGCTCGCCCAGCGCGGCCGGCGGCGGCGCCATGATGGGCGCCGGCCCCCACAGGGCCTTGACCGCGTCGTCCAGGATCAGGATCACGCCGAAGGTGGCCAGCACCTGCGCCAGATGGTCGCGCCCGTACAGCCGCCGCATCAGCAGCGCCTCCAGCACCAGCGCCACCAGCACGGTGGCCGCCACGCCGCCCAGCACCGCGGCGGCGAACGAATCGCTGCGGGTATGCACGGTGGCCGCCATGTAGCCCCCCACCATGAACAGCGAGCCGTGGGCCAGGTTCATGGTGTCCATGATCCCGAACACCAGCGTCAGCCCGGCGGCCAGCAGGAACAGCATGAAGCCGTAGCCCATGCCGTTGAGCAACTGCTCGATGACAAAGATAGTCTGCATGCCGCCGCAACAATCTCCAGTTTTCCCCGGCACATCCCCGGGCACCGCGGATCCGGCTTTGCCGGTCCGCCGGTGCCGCCCCTTGAGGGGAGCGGCCGAAGGCCGCCAGAGGTGGGCCTACTTCAACGCGCAGTCTTTATAGTATGCGTCGCGATGGGCCTCCAGCACCTTGCCCGCCAGCTTGTTCGTGATCACGCCTTGCGCATCGCGCCCGATCACCCGCACGTAGTAGTCCTGGATCGGGTACTGGTTGTTGCCGTAGCGGAAATTGCCGCGCACCGACGCGTAGCTGGCCGCCTTCAGCGCCTTCAGCAACGCCGGGCGGTCCGACACCTTGCCGCCCACCGCGCGCACCGCGGCGTCCATCGCCATGATCACGTCATAGCCCTGCGCCGCGTACAGCGAGGGATAGCGCTTGTACGCCTTGCGGAACTCCGCCACGAACTTGCGGTTGGCGGGGTTGTCGAGGTCGTGCGCCCAGTACGAGGTATTGAGCAGGCCCAGCATCGGCTCGCCCACCGCCGGGATGATGTCCTCGTCGGCCGAGAAGGCGGGCGCGATCAGGGTGATGTCTTTCGACAGCCCGGCAGCCACGAACTGCTTGATGAAATTGATGCCCATCGCGCCCGGCAGGAAGAAGTACAGCGAGTCGGGCTTGCTGGCGCGCAGCTGCGCCAGTTCGGCGGCGTAGTCGAGCTGGCCCAGCTTGGTGTAGAGCTCGTCGCCCACGGTGCCGGTGAACAGCCGCTTGAAGCCGGTCAGGGCGTCCTTGCCGGCCGGGTAGTTGGGGGCGATCAGCGCGGTCTTCTTGAACCCACGGTCCGACGCCAGCTTGCCGGCGGCCTCGTGCACGGTATCGTTCTGGTAGGTGGCGCCGAAGAAATAGGCGTTGCACTGCTTGCCGGCGAACTGGCTGGGGCCGGCGTTGGCGCTCAGGTAGGGCACCTTGGCCGCGAACAGCGCCGGGCCCACGGCCAGCGCCACGTTGGAACCGATCGGGCCGGTGAACAGGTCGATATGGTCGCGGCGGATCCAGCGGTCGGCCAGCTGGCGCGCCTGGTCGGGATCGCCCCCCATGTCGGTCTGCAGGAACTCGGCCGGCACGCCGCCCAGCTTGCCGTCGAGCAGCTTGACCGCCAGCGCGATGCCGTCGCGGGTCTCGGCGCCGAGCGCCGAGAACGGGCCGGACACGTCGAGCGCGACGCCGACCTTGACCGGCTGCTGGGCCGCGTGCGCGCCGGCGGCGGCGAACGCCAGCAGCGCGCCGGCGAAGAGGCTGCGAAGGGGGAAAGCTTGGCCGGGCATCGGATTTTCTCCTGTTGGGTGCGTGGGGTGCGAGCAAAGCTCCGGCATTCTACTTGCCCGGCGGCGCCGCGCCTACAGCGCCCGGCAGGCGCAGCGCGCCCGCTCCTTCTATAATCGACGGTTTCCCCTGGCCCGCCCGCGCAAATCATGCAGGAACGCTATTCCCCCACCGAGATCGAGTCTGCCGCCCAGGAGCACTGGGAAGCCGTCAACGCCTACCTGACGGTGGAACACGCCCGGCGCCCCGACGGCACGGAAAAGCCCAAGTTCTACGCCTGCTCGATGCTGCCCTACCCCAGCGGCAAGCTGCACATGGGCCACGTGCGCAACTACACCATCAACGACGCCATGTACCGGCAGTTGCGGATGAAGGGCTACAACGTCCTGATGCCGATGGGCTGGGATGCCTTCGGCATGCCGGCCGAGAACGCCGCCATCAAGTCCAAGGTGCCGCCGGCCAAATGGACCTACGAAAACATCGCCTACATGAAAAAGCAGATGAAGGCGATGGGGCTGGGCATCGACTGGTCGCGCGAGCTGGCCGCCTGCGATCCGCGCTACTACAAGTGGAACCAGTGGCTGTTCCTGAAGATGCTGGAAAAAGGCATCGCCTACCGCAAGACGCAGGTCGTCAACTGGGATCCGGTCGACCAGACGGTGCTGGCCAACGAGCAGGTGATCGACGGCCGCGGCTGGCGCTCGGGCGCGCCGGTGGAAAAGCGCGAGATCCCCGGCTACTACCTGCGCATCACCGACTACGCCGAGGAACTGCTCTCCTACGTGCAAGACCGCCTGCCCGGCTGGCCCGAGCGCGTGCGGTTGATGCAGGAACACTGGATCGGCAAGAGCGAAGGCACGCGCTTCGCCTTCACCCACGATATCCGCGGCGAGGACGGCCGGCTCATCCAGGACGGCCGGCTCTACGTGTTCACCACCCGCGCCGACACCATCATGGGCGTGACCTTCTGCGCCGTGGCGCCGGAACACCCGCTGGCCGCCCACGCCGCCCGCGGCGACGCCGGACTGGCCGCCTTCATCGAAGCGTGCCGCCAGGGCGGCGTGACCGAGGCCGAGCTGGCCACCCGCGAAAAAGAAGGCCGTCCCACCGGCCTGACCGTGACCCATCCGCTTACCGGCCAGCCGGTGCCGCTGTGGGTCGGCAACTACGTGCTGATGAGCTACGGCGACGGCGCCGTGATGGGCGTGCCGGCGCACGACGAGCGCGATTTCGCGTTCGCGAAGAAATACGATCTGCCGATTCGCCAGGTGATCGCGGTCGAAGGCCAGTCCTTCTCCACCGACGCCTGGCAGGAATGGTACGGCGACAAGCAGGCCGGCCGCACCGTCAATTCCGGCAAGTACGACGGCCTGGCCCACGCCGCCGCGGTCGACGCCGTGGCGGCCGACCTGCAGGCATTGGGCCTGGGCGAAAAGCGCACCACCTTCCGCCTGCGCGACTGGGGCATCTCGCGCCAGCGCTACTGGGGCACGCCGATCCCGATCATCCACTGCGCCGACTGCGGTCCGGTGCCGGTGCCCGAGCAAGACCTGCCGGTGGTGCTGCCGGAAGACCTGATCCCCGACGGCAGCGGCAACCCGCTGGCGCGCCACGAGCCTTTCCTGGCCTGCACCTGCCCCAGATGCGGCAAGCCGGCGCGGCGCGAAACCGACACAATGGACACCTTCGTCGATTCGTCGTGGTATTTCATGCGCTACGCCTCGGCCGGCAACGACGACGCCATGGTCGACGCCCGCAACGATTACTGGATGCCCATGGACCAGTACATCGGCGGCATCGAGCACGCCGTGCTGCATTTGCTGTACGCGCGCTTCTGGACCAAGGTCATGCGCGACATGGGCCTGGTCAAGTTCGACGAGCCCTTCGTCAAGCTGCTGACCCAGGGCATGGTGCTCAACCACATCTACTTCCGCAAGGGCGAGAAAGGCGGCATCGAATACTTCTGGCCCGACGAGGTCGAGAACGTCTACGACGCCAAGGGCAGCATCGTCGGCGCCCGCCTCAAGCGCGACGGCTCCGAGATCGAATACGGCGGCGTCGGCACCATGTCGAAGTCGAAGAACAACGGCGTCGACCCGCAATCGCTGATCGAGAACCAGGGCGCCGACACCGCGCGGCTGTTCGTGATGTTCGCCAGCCCGCCCGAGCAGACGCTGGAATGGTCCGGCTCCGGGGTGGACGGCGCGCACCGCTTCCTGCGCCGCCTGTGGTCGTTCTGCCATGCCCGGCGCGACCGCATCGCCGCCGGCCAGGCGGTGGCCGCGCCCGACTGGAAGGCCGCCGGCCCCGCGGTACAGGCCCTGCGCCGCGACGTGCACGCGATCCTGAAACAGGCCGACTACGACTACCAGCGCATCCAGTACAACACCGTGGTGTCGTCGGGCATGAAGCTGCTCAACACGCTGGAAGACGCGCAGCTCGACGGCCCGGCCGGCGACGCCGCGCTGGCCGAGGGCGTGCGCGTGCTGCTGGCCGTGCTCTACCCCATCGTCCCGCACATCACCTGGACGGCCTGGCAGGAACTCGGCTTCGCCGCCCGCCACGGCGACCTGCTCGACGCGCCCTGGCCCGAGGTCGACGAATCCGCGCTGGTCACCGACGAGATCGAACTGGTGCTGCAGGTCAACGGCAAGCTGCGCGGCGCGCTGGCCGTGCCAAGCAGCGCCGACCGCGCCGCGGTCGAGGCCCTGGCGCTGGCGCACGAGGCGGTCGGGCGCTTCCTGGAAGGCCGGCCGCCCAAGCGGGTTATCGTGGTGCCCGGCAAACTCGTCAACGTGGTGGGATGATGCACATCGGCACCGGATCGATCGCTTCGGCGGCGCGGCGCCGCTGGCTGCGCGCGGCGGCGGCCGGCGGCGCGCTGGCGCTGCTGGGCGGCTGCGGCTTCGCGCTGCGCGGAACGGCCACGCTGCCGTTCAAGACCCTGTACATCGGCATCGACGACAAAAGCGAGCTCGGCGCCATGCTGCGCCGCTACGTGCGCGCCGGCACCACCACCCAGGTGGTGGAAGACCCGCGCCAGGCCGAGGCCCAGCTGCAGGTACTGAGCGAAACCCGGCAGCGCAGCATCCTGTCGCTCGACGCCTCGGGCCGGGTGCGCGAATACGAGCTGCGCTACCTGTTCGAATTCACCGTGCGCGACGCCCGCGGCCATGAGTACATCCCGCCCACCACGATCACGCTCAAGCGCGACCTGACCTTCAGCGACGCCGCCACCCTGGCCAAGGACAACGAGGCCAACCTGCTGTACCGCGACATGCAGAACGACGTGATCCAGCAGTTGCTGCGCCGTATGTCCGCCATTGAGAGATGACCCCCCCTACGCGCTTACGCGCGCCCCCCAGGGGGCGGCGCGGGTGGACCGGCAAAGCCGGATCCACCGCACCCTGGATGGTTCGTCTTACGGTAGCGGTAGGCGTACGCTGGCGGCATCCGGGAACGGCCCTCACCTTATCGGAAGGCGTTGAATGAGCGGAACGCTACGTCCTGACCAGCTGGCGGCGCACCTGGCGCGGGCCGGCGGGCGGCTGGAGCCGCTGTATACGGTCACCGGCGACGAACCGCTGCTGGTGATCGAGGCCGGCGACGCGCTGCGGCAGGCGGCGCGGGCGGCGGGGTATACCGAACGCGAAACGGTGGTGGCGGATGCGCGCAGCGACTGGAACACGCTGCTGGCCGGCACCCAGTCGATCTCGCTGTTCGGCGACCGGCGGCTGCTGGAACTGAAGATTCCCACCGGCAAGCCGGGCAAGACCGGCGGCGAGGTGATCGCCCGGCTGGCGGCCCAGGCGCCCACGCAGGGCGACGACCGGGTCACCGTGGTCATGCTGCCGAAACTCGACCGCGCCACCCGCTCGGCGGCCTGGTTCACCGCGCTGGCCGCCCACGGCACGGTAATCGACGTGCCGACCATCGAGCGGCCGGCGCTGCCCGGCTGGATCGGCGAGCGGCTGGCCCGTCAGCGCCAGCGCGCCGCGGGCGACGTGCTGCAGTGGCTGGCCGACCGCGTCGAAGGCAATCTGCTGGCCGCCCACCAGGAGATCCAGAAGCTGGCCCTGCTCTACCCCGAAGGCGCGCTGACGCTGGAACAGGTGCAGGAAGCGGTGATGAACGTGGCGCGCTACGATGTATTCAAGCTGCGCGACGCCATGCTGGCCGGCGACGCCCGCCGCGTGGTGCGGCTGATCGAAGGCCTGCGCGCCGAGGGCGAGGCGCTGCCGCTGGTGCTGTGGGCGGTGGGCGAAGAAATCCGCCTGCTGGCGCGCATCGCGCAGGCCGCCCAGAATGGCCAGAACCCGGCCGGGCTGATGCGCTCGCTGCGTTTTTTCGGCGCGCACGAACAATTGGCCGCGCAGGCGCTCAAACGGGTGGCGCCGCAGGCCTGGCCGGCCGCCGTGCACCATGCGCACGAAGTGGATAAGATCATCAAAGGCCTGCGGGTGCCCGGCCGGCTGGCCGACCCGTGGCACGAACTGACCCGCCTGGCCTTGAGATTGGTGCCCCCCCCTGCGCGCTTCGCGCGCCCCCCAGGGGGCGGCGCTGGCGGACCGGAAGGGAAGGCCCACCCCTAGCGGCCCCCGGCCGCTTCCCTCAAGGGCGGCGCTGGCGGACCGGCACAGCCGGATCCGCGGCGCCATGGATAAAATAAGGCGGCTACATTTGCAGACGACCATGAAAAGCCTCGACATCGACGAATACATGCAGCAGGTAGGCGCCCGCGCCCGCGGCGCCGCGCCGCTGATGGCGCGCGCCGGCAAGCGCGCCATGGCGGCCGCGCTGCGCGCCATGGCGGCCGCGCTGCGCGCGCAGAAAGACTGGCTGCAGGCCGAGAACGCGAAGGACCTGGCGGCCGCGCGCGCCAACGGCCTGTCGCCGGCGATGATCGACCGGCTGACGCTGTCCGACAAGGCGCTGGGCCTGATGGTGACCGGCCTGGAGCAGATCGCCGCGATGCCCGACCCGGTGGGCGAGCTGACCGAAACCCGCAGTCGCCCGAACGGCATGCAGGTGGCCCGCATGCGGGTGCCGCTGGGCGTGATAGGCATCATCTACGAATCGCGCCCCAACGTCACGATAGACGCCGCCGCCCTGTGCCTGAAATCCGGCAACGCCACCATCCTGCGCGGCGGCTCCGAGGCCATCCATTCCAACACCGCGCTCGGCCGCATCGTGCGCGACGGCCTGGAGGCCGCCGGCCTGCCGCCCGACGCCGTGCAGGTGGTGGAAACCACCGACCGCGCCGCCGTCGGCAAGCTGGTCACAATGACCGAATACGTCGACGTGATCGTGCCGCGCGGCGGCAAGGGCCTGATCAAGCGCCTGTCGGAAGAGGCCCGCGTGCCGCTGATCAAGCACCTGGACGGCGTCTGCCACGTCTACGTGGACCAATGGGCCGACCTGGACAAGGCCCACACCATAGCGTTCAACGCCAAGACCTACCGCTACGGCATCTGCGGCGCGATGGAGGCGCTGCTGGTGCACGCGGCGGTGGCCGAACGCTTCCTGCCGAAGATCGGCCGCGCGCTGATCGACCACGGCGTGGAACTGCGCGGCTGCGAGCGCACCGTCGCGCTGCTGCCGGGCATCAAGGCCGCCACGGCGGACGACTGGGGCACCGAGTTCGCCGCCCCCGTCCTGGCGGTGCGGGTGGTCGATTCGCTCGACCAGGCCATGGACCACATCGCCACCTACGGCTCGCAGCATACCGATGCCATCGTCACCGAAAACCTGCAGTCGGCGCGCCGCTTCCAGCGCGAGGTCGACTCCAGCTCGGTCTACGTCAACCTGCCGACCTGTTTCGCCGACGGCTTCGAATACGGCCTGGGCGCGGAGATCGGCATTTCCACCAACAAGCTGCACGCGCGCGGCCCGGTCGGCCTGGAAGGCCTGACCACGCTCAAGTGGGTGCTGACGGGCGACGCCCAGACGCGCGGCTGACCGGCCGCGCGCCGCCAAGGGAGAGATCGCCCATGCTGTGGGTCAAGGCTTTTCATATCGTGTTCGTGGCGTCGTGGTTCGCCGGCTTGTTCTACCTGCCGCGGATTTTCGTCAACCTGGCGCTGGAGACCAACGCCGCCGCGGCCACGCGGCTGCTGACGATGGCGCGCAAGCTGTACCGCTTCACCACCATCCTGGCGCTGCCGGCGCTGGTGCTGGGGCTGTGGCTGTGGCTGGGCTACGGCATCGGCAAGGGGCCGGGCAACGGCTGGCTGCATGCCAAGCTGGCGCTGGTGGTGCTGGTGATCGGCTACCACCATGCCTGCGGCAGCCTGCTGCGCAAGTTCGAGACCGGCCGCAACACGCGTTCGCACGTGTTCTACCGCTGGTTCAACGAAGTGCCGATCGTGCTGCTGCTGGCCATCGCCATCCTGGTGGTGGTCAAGCCGTTCTAGGCCTTTCCGGCCTGTTCTTTCCAACCCTTTTCCGGTTCAACATTTTGTCCGACAGTCCCGAGCGCAAGAAGCTCTCCGTCCGCGCCCGCACGCCGGACGCCACCGCCGGCCGCGGCGACGCCAGGCGCGCCGGGCCGCGCGCCCGGCGCGTGGCCCAGGCCGGCCTGGAAGAGGAAAAGCGGGCGCGCATGCGCGACGCGACACGCGCCGACGCCGCCGGCGACACGCCTGCAGGCGGCTCGACGCGGGGCGGCCGCGACAATGCGCCCTCTCTCCGGCCGCCCAAGGCCGAACGGCGTTCGTCGGCGCGGCCTGCGGCGGAAGGCGGTTTCCGGCCGCGCAATTCGCCCCCTCGCGGTCCGGCGGCAGGCGGGCCCGCCGCTGCGCCGGCCGCCCGCCCGGCGGGGCCCGAGACATTCCGCGTGTTCGCCCCCTGCCCGCAGGGGCTGGAGGGCGCCCTGGCGGCCGAACTGCAACAGCTGGGCTTCGCCGACGTCCACGAGGGCCGCGCCGGCGCCCATTTCAGCGCCGACTGGCAGGGCGTGATGCAGGCCAATCTGCACTCGCGGATCGCCGCGCGCATCCTGGTCGAAGTAGGCCGCGGCCCCGTCGCCACCGAAGACGACCTGCTGGAACTGGCCCGGGCCACCCCCTGGGAACGCTGGTTCGGCGCCGAACAGACGCTGCGCGTCGACACCTCCGCCGTGCGCAGCCCGATGAAGAGCCTGCAGTACTGCAATCTGCGCGCCAAGGACGGCATCTGCGACCGCCTGCGCGACCTCGAAGGCGAACGCCCCAGCATCGACACCGTGCGCCCCGACGCCCGGGTGCACGTCTTCCTGTCGGCCGACACCGCCACGCTCTATCTCGACACCTCCGGCGAATCGCTGTTCAAGCGCGGCTGGCGGCTCGACAAGGGCGAGGCGCCGCTGCGCGAGAACCTGGCAGCCGGCCTGCTGGCGCTGTCGGGCTGGCCGGCCGACGCACCGCTGCTCGACCCGTTCTGCGGCAGCGGCACCATCCTGATCGAGGCCGCACTGGCGGCGCTCAAGGTGCCGCCAGGCGTCTCCCGCCCGTTCGCCTTCGAACGCCTGCGCCATCATCCCGAACGCCGCTGGCGCGACCTGAAGGACGATGCCCGCTCGCGCATCCTGGACGAACTGCCGATGCCTCTGGCCGGCGCCGACCTGGATCCGCAGGCCATCGATGCGGCCCGCGAAAATGCCCGTCGCGCCGGGCTGACCGACGACGCCATCTATTTCGAGACTGCCGACGCCCGCGATACCTGCCCGCTGGACGAGCGCGCCGGCTGGATCGTCACCAACCCGCCCTATGGCGAGCGCCTGGGCGCCGGCGACGCCGAGTTGTGGCCGGAATGGTCGCGCACGCTCAAGCGCGAGTTCGGCGGCTGGCAGTTGCACGTCATCACCAACGACTTCGACCTGCCGCGCAAGCTGCGGCTCGATCCCAAGCGCCGCATCCCGATGTACAACGGCGCGCTGGAATGCCGGCTGTTCGGCTTCGAACTGGTGAGCGGCGGCTTCCGGCGCTGACGCTGCGCCGCAAAACCCATGAGAACGCCCTTCGGGGCGTTTTTTTCACCGCTAGACGGCTTTACGTCACGAATACAGGGCCGACGTTGCTGCATCGCAAAAAAGCAACGCTTAGCAGGATTTCCCGTGCCATGGGCTTGAACAGAATTAGTATTTCCCCTAATATAGGGTTAACACTTAAGCACTACCGCTTGAGTGAAACTGCGGGAGCAAACCATGAAAGTCGTTCAAGACAGCAAGTTTACCGACTCCGTCGAACGCGCACTGGTCCGCGGCGAACTGGCAGATACCAACGAATCCAAGCCCCTCGCCGCGCTGCTGAGTGCCGGTAAGACGATCCTGGGCTTCATTGGCGAACTGAAGGCGAATGCCCGTCGCTACAACGTGGATTACGCCAACAGCTGATCCGGCTGGGGCCGCACAGGCGGCTGCAATGAACAAAGGGCGACTCCTTGCGGGGCCGCCCTTCGTTTTTGCGGCACGGGCCGGGAAGACCTGCGCTCCCCGCCCGCGCGTCCTGATGGCTACTTCTGCGCCTCGACGTCGCCGGACGCCGTGGTGTCGGCCGGCCGGGGCTGATCTCCCGTCCGTTCCAGCCACCCGCCGCCCAGCGCCTGGTACAGGTCGACCAGGTTGGTAAGCCGCTGCAGCCGTGCGGAAATCAGCGACTGCTGCGCCGCGTACAGGTCGGTCTGCGCCGTCAGCACCGCCAGATAGCTGTCCACCCCGTTGCGATACCGCAGGTCGGACAATTCGAGCCGCCGGTTCTGCGAGTCGGTCAGCCCGGCCAGCTGCCGGATCTGCTCGTCGAACGTGCCTCGCGCAGCCAGGCCGTCGGCCACTTCGCGGAACGCGGTCTGGATCGTCTTCTCGTAGTTGGCCACTTCGATGCGCTGGCGCACCTTGGCCAGTTCGTACCCCGCCGTGGCGGCGCCGCCGGTGAAGATCGGCAGCGTCAGCTGGGGCACGAACGACCAGGCTTCCGAATTGGAATCGAACAGGCCGCCCAGCGTGGGCGACAGCGTGCCGAAGCTACCCGTCAGGGAAATGCGCGGGAAGAACGCCGCGCGCGCCGCGCCGATGTCGGCATTGGCGGCGCGCAGCGCCTGTTCGGCCGCGGCGATGTCGGGACGGCGCGCGATCAGGTCGGACGGCAGTCCGGCCGGGATGTCGGCCAGCAGGTTCTGGTCGCCCAGCGCCACGCCGGCCGGCAGGTCGGCCGGCAAAGGCTGGCCCACCAGCAGCGTCAGGGCGTTCTCGGCCTGCGCCCGCAGCCGCAGCTGCGACTGCAGATTGGCCTGGGCCTGCTGCACCACGCTCTGCGCCTGGCGCAGGTCGAGTTCGGAACCGGTACCGGTGTCGAACTGCAGCTTGGTGATGTCGAACGATTCCTGCGCCGTCTTCAGCGTATTGCGCGTGATGGCAAGCAGGTCGTCGTAGGCCAGCACGGCCAGGTACTGGTCGGCCACCGCGGCCACCAGCGCCAGCTCGGCCGACTTGCGCGCCTCGGCCGTGGACAGGTATTGCGCCAGGGCCTCGTCCTTCAGGCTGCGAATGCGGCCGAAAAAATCGAGCTCCCACGAGGCGCCCAGCCCGACCGAATACTGCCGCACCTGGGTCCGGCCGGCAGCCGCCAGGCTGGGCGGCGTGCGCTGCCGCGTGGCCGAGGCATCGATGTCGAGCGCGGGGAACAGGTCGGCGCGGGCGATCAAATACTGCGCGCGCACGGCCTCGACGTTGAGGATCGAGGTGCGCAGGTCGCGGTTGTTCTGCAGCGCCAGTTCGATCACGCGTTGCAGGCGGGCGTCGGCGAAGAAATCCCGCCAGCCGATGTCGGCCGCCGGCAGGCCCTGCGCGGAACGGCCGCCGGACGCGTCCGGCGCGGCATCGGACCTCTCGTAGGCCGGCCCGGCGGGGAACGTGTCGGCCACCGGAGAGACCGGACGCTGGAATGCAGGCTGGAACGAGCAGCCCGCGGCAAGAGCGGCAACGGCGGCCGCCGCTAAAGTATGTCTGAGCATCCTAATTCCTCACCGTACTTTGCACGAGCAGTGGCACGCCGAACTGCCGCAGTCCCGATTCAGGACGCCGCGGATCCGGGCTTTGCCGGTCCACCGGCGTCGCCCCTTTCCAGGGGGCGCGCGAAGCGCGTAGGGGGTAGTCCATCAATGCGGCTTGTCCTTGCTTCTGCCGATCCGGCTGGTGATGACGAAGAACATCGGGATCATGAAGATGGCCAGGAAGGTGGCCGTCAGCATGCCGCCGATCACGCCGGTGCCGATCGCGTGCTGGCTGGCCGAGCCGGCGCCGTTGCTGATCGCCAGCGGCAGCACGCCCAGGATGAAGGCGAGCGAGGTCATCAGGATCGGGCGCAGCCGCAGCCGCGACGCCTCGATGGCAGCCTCGATCGTGCCCATGCCCTGAGCTCGCAGTTCGCGCGCGAACTCGACGATCAGGATGGCGTTCTTGGCCGACAGGCCCACCGTAGTGAGCAGGCCCACCTGGAAGAACACGTCGTTCGAGAGGCCGCGCATCGTGACCGCCAGCAGGGCGCCCAGGATGCCGAGCGGCACCACCAGGATCACCGAGAACGGAATGGACCAGCTTTCATACAATGCCGCCAGGCACAGGAACACGAACAGGATCGAGATGCCATACAGGATGGGCGCCTGCGAACCCGATTGCCGTTCCTGCAGCGACAGGCCGGTCCATTCGTAGCCAATGCCGGCCGGCAGCTTGGCCGCGATGGCTTCCATCGCTTCCATCGCCTGGCCGGTGGACTTGCCCGGTGCCGCCGCGCCCTGGATCTGCACCGACGAAATGCCGTTGTAGCGCTCCAGCTTGGGCGAGCCGTAGATCCACGAACCGGTGGCGAACGACGAGAACGGCACCATCTGGCCGGCCGCATTGCGCGCGTACCAATGGCTCATGTCGTCGGGCTGCATCCGGTACGGCGCGTCGGCCTGCACGTAGACTTTCTTGATCCGGTTGTCGATGTCCAGGAAGTTGTTGACGTACGACGACCCCCACGCGATCGAGAAGATCTGGTCGATGTCGCTGGCCGGCACGCCCAGCGCGCTGGCCTTTTCGCGGTCGATGTTGATCTTGAACTTCGGCGTGTCGTTCAGGCCGTTGGGACGCACCTGGGCCAGCGAGGGATCCTGCGCCGCCAGGCCCAGCAGCATGTTGCGCGCTTCCATCAGCTTGTCGTGCCCCAGCCCGCCCCGGTCCTGCAGTTCGAAGTCGAAGCCGGAGGCCGTGCCCAGTTCAGGAATCGACGGCGGGATCACCGGGATCACCATCGCGTCCTTGTACGTGGAAAAGTGGGCGAACATCCGGCCCAGCAGCGCCTGCGCCTTCAGGTTGGCGGCCTTGCGGTCTTCGAACCCCTTCATCTGCACGAACGCCAGGCCGGTGTTCTGGCCGCGCGCCGCGAAGCTGAAGCCGTTCAGCGTGAACACCGCGTCGACCATGTCCTTCTCGTCGTTGAGCAGGTAGTTGGTGACGTCGGACAGCACCTTGGCGGTGCGCTCCTGCGTGGCGCCGGTGGGCGCCTGCACGAGCACGAACATGGTGCCCTGGTCTTCGTCGGGCAGGAAGGACTTGGGCAGGCGCAGGAACAGCACCGCCACCACGGCCGCCAGCAGCACGTACAGCAGCATCCAGCGCCCCGAGCGCCGGATCACGTGGCCGACGCCGCTGTGGTAGCCGGCCTGCGCCTTGCCGAACATGCGGTTGAACCAGCCGAAGAAACCTTTCTTCTCTTCGTGGTGGCCCTTCGGGATCGGCTTGAGCAGCGTGGCGCACAGCGCCGGCGTCAGGATCAGCGCGGTGATGACCGACAGCGTCATGGCCGCCACGATGGTCAGCGAGAACTGGCGGTAGATGGCGCCGACCGAACCACCGGAAAACGCCACCGGGACGAACACCGCCGACAGCACCAGCGCCACGCCGATCAGCGCGCCGGTGATCTGCCCCATGGCCTTGCGCGTGGCCTCGCGGGGCGACAAGCCCTCCTCGGACATCACCCGCTCGACGTTCTCCACCACCACGATGGCATCGTCGACCAGCAGGCCGATCGCCAGCACCAGTCCGAACATGGATAGCGTGTTGATCGAGAACCCGACCGCCGCCATGATCGCGAACGTGCCCAGCAGCACCACCGGCACCGCGATCGTCGGGATCAGCGTGGCGCGGAAGTTCTGCAGGAACAGGTACATGACCAGGAACACCAGCAGGATGCCCTCGACCAGGGTCTTGACCACTTCTTCGATCGACAGCTTGACGAACGGCGTGGTGTCGTACGGATACTTGACGGTCAGGCCCGGCGGGAAATATTGCTGCAGTTCTGCGATCTTGGCGCGCACGCGGTCGGCCGTGGCCAGCGCGTTGGCGCCGGTGGCCAGCTGCACGCCGAAGCCGGCGGTGGGCAGGTTGTTGTAGCGGGTGTCGAAGTTGTAGTTCTCGGCGCCCAGCTCGATGCGAGCGACGTCTTTCAGCCGCACCTGCGAGCCGTCGGCGTTGACCTTCAAAAGGATGTTGCCGAACTGCTCGGGTGTCTGCAGCAGCGTGGCCTCGGTAATGGAGGCCTGCAGCATCTGGCCGGGCACCGCCGGCGCGCCGCCCAGCGAACCGCCGGCGATCTGCACGTTCTGCGCCGTGATGGCGGCGCGCACGTCGATCGGCGTCAGGCTGTAGTTGGTCAGCTTGCTCGGATCGAGCCAGACCCGCATCGCGTACTGCGAGCCGAACAGCTGCACCGTGCCGACGCCGTCGATCCGGCTGATGGAATCCTGGACCTTCGACGCCACGTAGTTCGTCAGGTCGTTCTTGGTCATGCTGCCGTCTTCGGAGACGAAAGCCATGGCCATCAGGAAACTGTTGCTCGACTTGGTGACGCGCGTGCCGTTCTGCTGCACGGCCTGCGGCAGCAGCGGCGTGGCCAGCTGCAGCTTGTTCTGCACCTGCACCTGGGCGATGTCGGGATTGGTGCCGGCCGCGAAGGTCAGCGTGATGGTGGCCAGGCCCGCGTCATCGCTGGTGGACGACATGTACAGCAGGTGATCGAGGCCGCTCATCTGCTGCTCGATGACCTGGGTCACGGTGTTTTCCACCGTGCTGGCCGACGCGCCCGGATAGTTCGCGCTGATCTGGATCGAGGGCGGCGCGATCGTCGGGTACTGCGCAATCGGCAGGTTGAAGATGGACGCCACGCCGGCGAGCATCAGGACGATCGCGAGCACCCAGGCAAAGATCGGGCGATCGATGAAAAAATTTGCCATGAAACGGATCCCCGATTATTTCGAGCCCGACGCCGCCGGCGCACCGGCAGCGGGCCCGCCCTGCGGCGTCCCGCCGGCAGCAGGCGCCTGGCCCTGTGACGCCTGCTTCGGGGCAGCGGCCTGCCCTGGCTGGCCGCCCTGCGCGGCGGCCGTGGGCAGCTGCGCGGCGACGGGCGTGACCGTCATGCCGGGCCGGACCTTTTCCACGCCGTTCAGGATTACCCGCTCGCCGGCGGACAGGCCGCTGTCTACCACCCAGCTGCTGCCGACCGTGCCCGCGGTGACCAGCGTGCGCAGCTCGACCTTGTTGTCGGGCCCGACCACCAGCGCCTGGGGCTGGCCCTTCTGGTCGTGCATCACGCCCATCTGCGGCACGACGATGGCCTTGTCATTGACGCCTTCATCGATGCGCGCGCGCACGAACATGCCGGGCAGCAGGATCTTGTCTTTGTTCGGGAAAATGGCGCGCACGGTGATCGAACCGGTGCCCTGGTCGACGCTGACGTCGGAAAACTGCAGCTTGCCCATCTGGCCATAGGTGCTGCCGTCTTCCAGCAGCAGCGACACGCGGGCGGCGTTGGCGCCGTTGGCCTGCAGGCGGCCTTCCTGGATCTCGCGGCGCAGCCGCAGGCCGTCGACGCTGGACTGCGCCATGTCGACGTAGACCGGATCGAGCTGCTGGACGGTGGTCATCAGCGTGGCCTGGGAGGCCTGCACGTAGGCACCGGGCGTGACCTGCGACAGGCCGATGCGGCCGCTGATGGGCGACACGACGTCGGTATAGCCGAGGTTTATCTGCGCCGTCGCGACCGCCGCCTTGCCCGCCTCGACGTCGGCCGCGGCCTGGCCCTGCGCGGCCACGGCGTTGTCATACTCCTGCTTGCTGATGGCATTGGCTCCCACCAGCACCTTGAAGCGGTTGACCTGGGCGTTCTGCGCGGCGAGGCTGGCCTGGGCCCGGGCCAGCGAGGCCTTGGCGTTGTTCAGCGCCGCGAGGTATGGAGCCGGGTCGATCTTGTACAGCCGCTGGCCCGCCTTGACGTCGGCGCCTTCTGTGAAGTCGCGGCTCTGCACGATACCGTCGACGCGCGCCCGCACCTGCGCGATCAGGTACGCGCTGGTGCGGCCCGGCAGCTCGGTCACGACCGGCACGGTGGTGGGCTGGAGGGTGATGACCCCCACCTCGGGCGCCTGCTGCTGCTGCGGCGGCGGCGCCGATTGCTTCTGGCCGCAGGCGACCAGTATCGCGGCAGCCGCCGCGATACTGATCAGGCGAAATGGAACCCGTTCGACGAGCATTGGGATCGACCTCTGACTTGATGTTGAATGTAAGCGACTTGTCATGGCGGGCATGGCCAGGCAGACGGCCTGCGGCCCTGCGACGGACTGCCCCCCGAACCCATCCATTGACGGCCCCGGGCCAACAACGTTCCCGCCGGGCGGCGCCCCGCGCGCATACGCAGGCCCCTCATTGCAGCCGTGAATGATACACTGACAAATAAAGTCAGTGTGTCAAAGCAACAGCAATCAAATAATGAAGGAAGAGACTCCCAGCGGACCGGCGGCACGCCGACAGCACATCGTCGACGCAGCCATCGGTGTGTTCCTTCGCTATGGCTACCGGCGCACCACCATGGCAGACATCGCCGAGGCGGCCGGCTTGACGCGCCCTACGCTGTACCTCACCTTCCCCGACAAGGAAAAGGTCTTCAAGGCGGTCATCGACACGATGGTCGCCAACAAGCTTACCGCCATCCGCCAGGGGCTGGCCCGCCGCGCCAGCCTCGCCGCCAAGCTGCGCTTCGCCTGCGAAGCCTGGGGCGCCGAAGGCTTCGAACTGGTGCGCGCCAACCCCGACGCCAAAGACATGTTCGACTTCGGCTTTCCCCCCGTCCGCGAAGGCTGCCTGGCATTCGAAGAGCTGATCGCCGGCATCCTCAGCGAACCGCTGCGCCATACCGAACTGAAAATCGCGGCGCGCCAGCTGGCGCGGGCCATCGTGTTCGGCATGACGGGCTTCAAGCATATCGCCCGCGACGGCCAGGAAATGCGACAGCTGATCGACACGCAGATCGGCGTGGTTTCGGCGGCGCTCAACCTGGCCGCCGAGCGCCGCGCCGACGCCGACGGCGAAACGCCAAACGACGCGCCATAGCCGGCCGGCGCGCCTGCGAGGACAGGCGACGCGCCGGGGTACAACCCTTTATCGATACATGTAGTCCCGCCGGAACGGATACGCCTGGCCCGGCGGCTCATCGAGCTGATCGCCCAGCACCGAATCCTGGCGCTGGCACAGCACCTGGTGCAGCGAGATCCAGCCACGCTCGAACGCCATCGCGCAACCCGCCAGGTACAGCCGGTAGGCCCGCACCGATTTGGCGCCCTGCTCGCCGCTCAGGATCCGGTAGGCCTCGTCGAGCCGGGCTTCCAGCCCGTCGCTCCAGGCCCACAGCGTGCGTGCGTAGTGCGGCCTGAGATTTTCGACGTCGACGGCCTCCAGGCCGCCCTGGCTGAGCCGTTCCAGTACCTTGCTGATGTGGACCAGTTCGCCGCCGGGGAAAATGTATTTCTCGATGAATTCGCCCATGCCGGCGCCCAGCTCGGCATTGGCCGTGCCGCCGGCCGTGATGCCGTGATTCATGGCCAGGCCGCCCGGCCGCAGCAGATTGAAGATCTTGGCGAAGTAGGCGCGCAGGTTGATCAGCCCCACGTGCTCGAACATGCCTACCGAGGCAATTTTGTCGAACGGCCGCGACTCGTCGAGTTCGCGATAATCGAGCAACTGCATCCGCACCCGGCCGGACAGCCCTTTCTGTTCGATCAGCCGGTTGACGTGCGCATGCTGGTTCTTCGACAGCGTGATGCCGGTGGCGTCGACCCCGTAGTTTTCGGCTGCCCACAACAGCAGCCCGCCCCAGCCGGCGCCGATATCGAGGAAGCGCTCGCCTTCGTGCAGACGCAGTTTGCGACAGATATGGTCGAGCTTGGCCTCCTGCGCCTGGGCCAGCGTCATGTCGGAAGTGCGATAGTACGCGCAGGAATATACGCGGCGCGGATCCTGCCACAATCCGTAGAAATCGTCCGATAGGTCGTAGTGGAATTCAATCTGGCGGGCATCGCGCTCGCGCGTGTGCCGCAGTGTCGACACGACGCGCTTGCCGAGCGTGGCCAGCCAGCCGTAGCCTTCGGTCGAAACCGGCGACCGCGGCAGGATGCCGGCCGCCGCCGACATCACGTCGCGCATCGAGCCGCGGATGTCGAGGCCGCCCTCGACATAATCCTGCGCCAGTTTGCCGATCTCGCCCCGGCCAAGGTGTGCCAGCGCGCGCATATTATTGACGGTGAAACCTACCGGGGCGCCGGGCGTGCCGGCATGGCTGCCGTCCGGCAGCACGACGTCGACGGGCACGGGCAAAGCCTCTAGCCGCCGCTGGACATGCGAAAGTATCGCTTTCATGAATGAACGATTCCGAGTTGCGCGCCCGGCGAGCAGGCGCGTCCGTTACGGCGCCTGCCTGCGCGAGATCCCCCCTGGGCGCCATCGCACGGATTGCCGAATACAGGACTGCCGATTCGCTCTGAATCCTAGCACCAAAATCGGTCCCGGATCGTGTACCGGGCCGCACAGCGAAGCGCCGCGCAGCGCCCGGCCCGGCTTTGCCTGCATTTCGAAAAAAACTATAGACCCTATAGCGGGTACAGTTTTTCGGGGCTGACCGAAAGCGACCCGTCATCTGCGCCGAACCATGCCGTACCGTCCTGGATAGTGCAGCTGAACGCCATCGAGCGGCTGCTGATGACCGCCAGCGCCTGCGATTCCTCCACCGCGATGCGATAGACGGCCAGATTGTCGAGCCGCCCCAGCACCGCGCGCTGCTGCTCCCACCAGCCGCCGGCGGCGCGGCCGTACACATACAGCACGACCTGCGCGGCGCGCCCGCAGGCCTTGCGAATCCATTTTTCGTCGGGCAGCCCCACTTCGACCCACAACTCTATGGCGCCGGTCAGGTCGCGCCGCCAGAGATCGGCCTCGTCGTCGCTGCTCAGGCCGCGGCCGAAAACGAGGGCGGGATCGGCGTGCAGCGCAAATGCTAGCAGCCGCATCATCATCCGCTCGTCGGTTTCGGACGGGTGGCGGGCGAGCACCAGCGAATGATCGGCATAGTAGTGCCTGTCCATGTCGGCGATCTGCAGCGCCGCCTTATATACGGTGGATCGAAGAGCCATAGTCAATTGAAAAAAGTACGCACCGGGTGCGTGACGGTTATCCCGGAAAAACCCGCTGACACGAATACCATATATCGTTTCAACCCTTGCGGCGATATGCGGCTCCGTTGTCTCATAAAATGCTCAGCGCACGCCGAAATGTATCCGTTGTCGAACAAAGCTTCACAGCACTGAATATTCGCTAATAGAATTGCGGCCATGGTGGAAAGTGTCACCAGCGGCCCGCCACCTCGATTACCACCCCTGATTGGAAAAAAATGGCTAAAGAAACCTACCAGTCGCTGCAAGCGCAAATCAAGAAATTGCAGGACAAAGCCGAAGCCGTGCGGCTCAAGCAGCGCCAGCCCGTCGTTGCCTCCATCGTGCGGCTGATGCAAGAGTATGCGATCACCCCCGACGAACTGAAGGCCGCGGTGGCCAAGGGCTTGCCGGCAGCCCGCAAGAGCTCGGCGCGCGTCGGCGCCAAGAGCGCCAACAAAACGCCGAAGCAGGTGGCCCCGAAGTACCGCCACCCCGAAAGCGGCGAAACCTGGACGGGCCGCGGCAAGCCGCCGCGCTGGCTGGTGGCGGCCGAAGCCAGCGGCGCCAACCGCGAGCAGTTCCTGATCGGTTCCTGAAGGCCGGCCTCGCGGCGCCCCTGCCGACGGCGCCGCGCGGGCGATTTTCAATCGGCGAACGCAAAATACACCGCGCCCACCAGGCACACTGCCGCCCATAGGTGATTCAAGCGCAGCTTTTCGTCCATGAACAGGATGGCGAACGGCACGAATACCGACAAGGTGACCACCTCCTGCAGCACTTTCATCTGCATCACGTTCAGGAAACCGAAGCCGAACCGATTGGCCGGCACCTGAATCGCATACTCGAAAAAGGCCAGGCCCCAGCTCGCCAGCACCGCCACGTACCACGGGCTGGTATGCGCATAGCGCAGATGGCCGTACCAGGCGAAGGTCATGAACAGGTTCGACATGACCAGCATGCCGGCAAACATCAAGGTGTGAAGAGGCATTGCTCCCTCGGCTGAGTGGGGGGCCGCGCGGCGGGCGTGCTATATTTACATACAACCACGCATGTATCCATGGCTGCCGCAATGGTACGCAAAACCAAAGAGGAAGCGCTGGAGACTCGCGCACGCATCCTCGAGACCGCCGAGCACATTTTCAGCGAGCAGGGAGTGGCCCACACCTCGCTGCAAGACATCGCGGCCGCTGCCAACGTGACACGCGGCGCCATCTACTGGCATTTCCGGAACAAGACCGACCTGCTCGACGCCATGCTGCAGCGGGTCAAGCTGCCGATCGAAGACGCCCGCCAGCGCCCGGGCGAAGACGATGGCACCGATCCCCTGCAGCGCCTGCGGGATTGCGCGGTATTCGCGTTCGAGTTGATCTGCCAGGAAGCCAGCGCCCACCGCATTTGCGAAATCCTGACGTTCAAATGCGAATATGTGGCCGAAATGGCCGACCTGCGCCGGCGCCATTTCGAAGACCGCAATAACTGCCTCGGCCAATACGAGGCCGGCTTTCGCCAGGCCATTCGCAACGGCCAGTTGCCCGCAACGCTCGACCCGCGCCACGCCGCGATCGGATTGCATGCGCTCACCTACGGCCTGATCCTGGACTGGCTGCTGGCGCCGGCCGCCATCGATATCCTCGCGGTGGGCCCGCGCATGGTCGACAGTTTCCTCGCCGGACTGCGTCAGCGCGCGGGCGGGACCTCATAATCGATTTCGCGCACCTGGCCGTTGGTATCGGGGAAGCGGTCGAAAATCGCGCGCACCAGATAAGGCATGACCTCGGGCAGATCGCCCGAACCGTGATTGACGGCGGTCGATTCGTAAACCTTGGCGTTGCCGTGGGCCGTATCGCGGATTTCCACCTTGAGCGTGCTGCGCGAGGCATCGATGGTGGTTTCCGTCCAGGTACTGGGATAAGGCGGCCCCCACATATAACCGAACCCGCCGCCGCGCCACGGCCGCCCCCAGCCGCCAAAGGCATAAGGTCCCCACGGCCCGTAGAAGGGATCGTAGGCCGGCCGCTGCACCCGGACCTGGACCGGCTCGGTACCGTAAGTGAAGGAAACCAGGAAACGCGGCTTCTGGCCGTCGCGCGCCTCCACCAGCCCGATGGGCCCGATGGCCGAACGGATCATGTCGGCATATTGGCGATATTCCAGGCTGTCGCGCTGCGCGGGCGTCGAATCGAGCGCCCAGGTGGCCCCCACGGCATCCTGCGGCCACTGCTGGAAGGTGGTAACCCGTGCCGGCACGGTGGCGGCGCAACCTGCCAGCAGCATCACCGCCAGCAGCCGTGCGGCCCAGGCGGTTCCCCGCCACCAGCCGACTGACGAAAAATTACATTTGCGTTCTGTCATCGCGTAATCCGGATCGAAAGCGTCCCGCAGTTTAACTACCATTAGCCATACGACTGCGCATCGCGCTTTCGGTTCATGCGCCCGGGCGTCCGCGGGCGCCCGCTACAATCACCACGCTCGCCCTTTTCCCTCTGCCCATCATGCGCACCGACACGCCCGTCACCATCCGCCGCCAGGATTACCGCCCTTATCCCTACGAGATCCCCGCGGTCGACCTGGAATTCGACCTCGACCCGCATAGCACCCAAGTGCGCACGCGCCTGCAGGTGCAGCGGCGCGAGCCCGAGGCCCCGCTTGTGCTCGACGGCCAGGACCTGGAATTGGTGTCGGTCGTCGTCGACGGCCAGGCCTGGGACGCCGGCCGCTACCGGCGCGAGGCCGACACGCTGACCCTGCCCGGCCTGGGCGCCGAGGCCGAGGTGGAGATCGTCAGCCGCTGCCGGCCGCAGGCCAATTCCACGCTGATGGGGCTGTACGTTTCCAACGGCGTGTTCTTCACCCAGTGCGAGGCCGAAGGCTTTCGCCGCATCACCTGGTTTCCCGATCGCCCCGACGTGATGTCGCGCTATACGGTCACGCTGCGGGCCGACAAGGCGCGTTTCCCCACCCTGCTGTCCAACGGCAACCTGGTGGCCGCCCAAGACCTGCCCGACGGCCGCCACCAGGCGCGCTGGGAAGACCCCTTCCCCAAGCCCTGCTACCTGTTCGCGCTGGTGGCCGGCACCCTCACCTGGCGCGAATCGCGCGTGCGCACCCGCTCGGGCCGCGAGGTATTGCTGCAGGTCTACAGCGACCCCGGCAGCGAGACACGCACCGGCTACGCGCTCGAATCGCTGGAGCGCGCGCTGCGCTGGGACGAAACCCGGTTCTCGCTGGAGCTGGACCTCGACCGGTTCATGGTGGTGGCCGCGCGCGACTTCAACATGGGTGCGATGGAAAACAAAGGCTTGAACATTTTCAACGCCGCCTACGTGCTGGCCGACCCGGAAAGCGCCACCGACGCCAACTACAGCGCGATCGAAGCCGTCATCGGCCACGAATACTTCCACAACTGGACCGGCAACCGCGTCACCTGCCGCGATTGGTTTCAACTCAGCCTGAAGGAAGGGCTGACGGTATTCCGCGACCAGGAATTCACCGCCGACATGATGGCGGCCGGGCTCGACCCGCAGGCCGCCGCCAGCGCCCGCGCCGTCAAGCGGATCGACGACGTGGCCACGCTGCGCGCCGCCCAGTTCCCGGAAGACGCCGGACCAATGGCGCACCCGATCCGCCCCGAGAGCTACCAGGAAATCGGCAACTTCTACACCGCCACCGTGTACGAGAAAGGCGCCGAGGTCATCCGCATGCAGCAGACGCTGCTGGGCGCCGACGGCTTCAAGCGGGGGCTGGCCGAATACTTCCGGCGCCACGACGGCCAGGCCGTGACCTGCGACGATTTCGTGGCGGCGATGGAATCGGTCTACATGCAGTTGCATCCCGGGCGCGACCTGAAAATCTTCCGCCGCTGGTACCAGCAGGCCGGCACGCCCCGCGTGGGCGTATCGATCGAGCACGACGCCGCGGCCGCGCGCTGCACGGTCACGCTGACCCAGCGTTGCGATCCGGTCGGCGTGGAACGGCTGGCCGGCACCGCCGTCAAGCCGCCGCTGCACATCCCGTTCGCGCTGGGCCTGCTCGACCGCTCGGGCAAGGCCATCCCGCTGCGCCTGGCCGGCAGCGCCGACGCCCCGGCGGATACCGTCCTGCTGGAGCTGACCGCCGAACGCGCCCAATGGACCTTCGAGAACGTGCCGTCGGCGCCGGTGCCGTCGCTGCTGCGCGATTTCTCGGCGCCGGTCATCGTCGACTACGACTACAGCGACGCCGAGCTGGCGCTGCTGATGGCGCACGACGGCAATGCCTTCGCCCGCTGGGAGGCCGGCCAGCAACTGGCCACCCGGCAGTTGCTGGCGGCCGCCGAGGCCGTCCGCCAGGGCCGCGGCCCGGCCTTCGACGGCACCTTCGTCGACGCCTGGCGCTCGGTGCTGCTCGACCCCGGCCTGGACCCGGCCTACCGGGCGCGTGCGCTGGCGCTGCCGTCCGAAAAGACGGTGGCCGAACGCATGGCCGAGGTCGACCCGCAGGCGCTGGCCGCCGCGCGCGACGGCATGCGCGCCGAGCTGGGCCGGCGCCTGGCGGCCGAATGGCGCGCCGCGATCGACGCCAACCAGACGCCTGGCCCTTATTCGCCCGACCCCGTCAGCGCCGGCCGCCGCGCGATGAAAAGCCTGGCGCTGGCCTTCCTGATGGCCGGCGACGACCCGCAGGCGCACGAACTGGCGCAGCGCCAGTACGAACAGGCACCCAATATGACCGACGCCCTGGCCGCGCTGACGGCGCTGGCCAACCACGGCCCGCGCCAGGCCGCCGGCGAGGCGCTGGCCCATTTCTACGAGCGCTGGCAGGGCGATCCGCTGGTAATCGACAAATGGTTCGCGCTGCAGGCCACCGCGCGCCACACGACCGTCGATACGGTAGAGGGGCTGATGGCCCACCCCGCCTTTACCTTGCGCAACCCGAACCGCGCGCGCTCGCTGGTGTTCCAGTTCTGCCTGAACAATCTGCAGGGCTTTCACCAGACCGACGGCCGCGGCTATCGCTACTGGGCCGAACAGGTGCTGGCGCTGGATGCCCTCAATCCCGAGATCGCGGCGCGGCTGGCGCGCGCGATGGACCGCTGGGTGCGCTACGTGCCCGAGCTCAGCGCGCTGATGCGCGACGCGCTGCAGCAGGTGCGCAGCCATCCCGGCCTGTCGCGCAACGTGACCGAAATCGTTTCTAAAGCCCTGGAGATCTCCGCATGAAGCGCAAGACGCTGACGCAATTCCTGATCGAGCAGCAACGCGAGCACGCCGCGCTGCCCGCCGAAGTCCGCCTGCTGATCGAGGTCGTGGCCCGCGCCTGCAAGGCCATCGGCCACGCGGTCGGCAAGGGCGCGCTGGGCGGCGTGCTCGGCAGCCTCGAAAGCGAGAACGTGCAGGGCGAGGTGCAGAAGAAGCTAGACGTACTGTCCAACGAAATCCTGATCGAGGCCAACGAATGGGGCGGCCACCTGGCTGCCATGGCCTCGGAGGAAATGGAAACCATCCACCGGATCCCCAACCGCTACCCCAAGGGCGAATACCTGCTGCTGTTCGATCCGCTGGACGGCTCCAGCAACATCGACGTCAACGTGTCGATCGGCACCATCTTCTCGGTGCTGCGCGCGCCGCGCGACAGCGCCGAGCGCGACCTGACCGAACAGGATTTCCTGCAGCCCGGTTCGCAACAGGTGGCGGCCGGCTACGCGGTGTACGGGCCGCAGACCTCGCTGGTGCTGACCGTGGGCAGCGGCGTGTTCGGCTTCACGCTCGACCGCGAAATGGGATCCTGGGTGCTGACCCACGAGCACATCCGCATCCCGGAAGACACGCGCGAGTTCGCGATCAACATGTCGAACATGCGCCACTGGGCGCCGCCGGTGCGGCGCTACATCGACGAGTGCCTGGCCGGCACGACCGGCCCGCGCGGCAAGGATTTCAACATGCGCTGGATCGCCTCGATGGTGGCCGACGTGCATCGCGTCCTGACCCGCGGCGGCATCTTCATGTACCCGTGGGACGCGCGCGAGCCTTCCAAGCCGGGCAAGCTGCGGCTGATGTACGAAGCAAATCCGATGAGCATGCTGGTGGAACAGGCCGGCGGCGCCGCCACCGACGGCACCCGGCGCATTCTCGACATCCAGCCGACCGCGCTGCACCAGCGCGTGGGGGTAGTGCTAGGTTCCAGGAACGAAGTGGAACTGGTAACCAGGTACCACAGAGAGTAACCCCTACGCGCTGACGCGCGCCCCCCGGGGGCGATGCGTGCGGACCGGCAAAGCCGGATCCGCCGCATCCTGGATGGCTCAACTCACCACCAAATGATGAGCGCGATCACGCCCACGATCAGCACGAACTTCACGATCTTGTAGACCGTGCGATTCCAGGCCTTGAGCCGCCGGCGATAGCGCCCCACCACGAAGGCGATGCCGAACAGCTTGTTGATCAGCCCGGTCTTGTCGCCCTCTTCGTTGGGCGAACTGGCCGCGCTCATCGCATGCCGGCCGAACCAGGCGTTGAAGGCCTCGGCCCAGCGGTAGCGCAGCGGCCGCTCGACGTCGCAGAACAGGATTACGCGATCCTGGTCGGTGCCGTTGAGCGCCCAGTGGACATAGGTTTCGTCGAACACCACGCTCTGGCCGTCGCGCCAGCTGTAGCGCTGGCCGTCGACCTCGATGAAGCAGCGATCGTCGTTCGGCGTTTCCAGCCCCAGGTGGTAGCGCAGCGAACCGGCGAACGGATCACGGTGCGGATTGAGCTTGGCGCCCGGCGGCAGCTCGGTGAACATCGCCGCCTTGACCTGCGGGATGCCGCGCAGGATCTGCACCGTGCGCGGACACCACTCGGCCGCCGACGGGTGCTGCGCGTCGTACCACTTGAGGTAGAAGCGCTTCCAGCCGGACTTGAAGAAGGAATTGAAGCCGGCGTCGTCGTTCTTCTGGGCCGCGCGGATGCGCTGGGCCTCGCGCAGCCGCAGGGCCTCCTCGCGGATGACCTGCCAGTTATCGTCGAGCGCGCGCAGCGCCGGCAGGCTCTCGTTCGGAATGTACGGCAGCGCCGGCACCCGCGAGAACAGGTACATGAAGGCATTGATGGGCGCCAGCACCGACGAGTGATCGAACAGCTGGCGCAGGAAACGCATCCGCACCTTGCCCCGCAGGTGGATGTACACCACGGCGCCCAGGTACAGCGCGACGATGACCCATTTCATGGCGAATTTTCCGATCCGGCGATCCCGGCTTGATCTCAATCAAGCGTAAGTATGGTCGAGCCCGTGGTTTTGCGAGAGGCCAGCGCTTCCTGCGCCTGGCCGGCGTCTTCCAACCTGAAGCGCTGGTCGATGCGGACCTTGATCTTGCGCGCCAGCACCAGCTCGAACAGCTCGTCGGCGGCGGCCTGCATTTTTTCCAGCGTGTCGACATGGGTGCCGAGCATGGGCCGCGTGACGTACAGCGAACCCTTCTGCGACAGGATGCCGAGGTTGACGCCGGTGACCGGCCCCGACGCGTTGCCGAAGCTCACCATCAGGCCGCGCGGCTGCAGGCAGTCGAGCGACGTTTCCCAGGTGTCCTTGCCGACGCCGTCGTAGACCACCGGCACTTTCTTGCCCTTGGTCAGCGCCAGCACCTGCTCGACCACGCTCTCGCGAGTGTAGTCGATCACGCGCCAGGCACCGTTGGCCTTGGCCAGCGCGGCCTTTTCCGGCGTGGAGACGGTGCCGATCAGCTTGACGCCCAGCGCCTTGGCCCACTGGCAGGCGATCAGCCCCACGCCGCCCGCGGCCGCGTGGAACAGGATGGTTTCGTAGCCCTGCAGGCGGTAGGTCTGGCGGAACAGATACTGGACGGTCAGCCCCTTGAGCATGATCGCGGCCGCCTGGTCGAAGCCGATGCCATCGGGCAGCTTGACGACGAAGCGCGACGGCAGGTTGCGCAGCTCGGCATAGGCGCCCAGCGGGCCCTGTCCGTAGGCGACGCGGTCGCCCGCCTTCACGTGGCGCACGCCGGCGCCCACCGCGTCGACCACGCCGGCGGCCTCGAAGCCCAGGCCGGTGGGCAGCGGGTTGGGATACAGGCCGGTGCGGGTATAGATATCGATGAAGTTGAGGCCGATCGCATATTGGCGGACGCGCACTTCGCCGGGACCGGGCGGCGGTACGTCTACATCCACCACCTGCAGGACTTCGGGACCGCCAAACTGCTCGATACGGATCGCTTTCGCCATGATCGCCTCCTGTTGCGCATAACCGATGCGGGATTCTAAACGTCCGCCCGCGATCCGTCCGCATACAATCGCGTAAACCGCGCCACCGGTGCCGCGCCATGAAAACCGATCCCCGCTTCCCGAACCTGTTCATCGTCGATCATCCGCTGATCCAGCACAAGCTCACGCACATGCGCGACCGGGATACCTCCACCCGCACGTTCCGCCAGCTGCTGCGCGAGCTTACGCTGCTGATGGGCTATGAAGTCACCCGCCGGCTGCCGCTGACCACGCGCCGAATCGAAACGCCGATGGCGGCGATGGACGCGCCGGTGATCGCCGGCAAGAAGCTGACCGTGGTGCCGGTGCTGCGCGCCGGGGTCGGCATGGCCGACGGCCTGCTCGACCTGGTCCCGTCGGCGCGCGTGGGCCACATCGGGTTGTACCGCGACGAACAGCACCGGCCGGTGGAATACCTGGTGCGGCTGCCCGAGATCGAAGGGCGCGCCTTCATCATCTGCGACCCGATGATCGGCACCGGGCACTCCGCCGTCCATGCGATAGACGTGCTCAAGACGCGCGGCGTGGCCGCGCGCGACATCGTGTTCCTGGCGCTGGTGGCCTCGCCCGAAGGCATGCAGGTGGTCAACGGCAGCCATCCCGACGTGCCGGTCTACCTGGCCGCGCTGGACGACCGCCTCGACGGGAACGCCTACATCATCCCCGGCCTGGGCGACGCCGGCGACCGCCTCTTCGGAACGAGGTAGGGTCCAGACAGCCAATCCTGTTGCGCGGCAATCACTGCATTGACAATAGTTGCCTATGCAGTGAAAATGGCGTGATGGAAAACCCTGAAACCCCTTCCGCGCCCGTCGCGGCCGAAGGCAGCCATGTGCTGCCGGAAGGCTACGATCCCAACGAGAGCATCGGCTACCTGCTCAAGCGCGTTCATCAATCCATCCAGCGCGAGGTGGACAATCTGATGACGCCGCTCGACCTCACCGCGATGCAATGGGGTCCGTTGATGCTGCTGGCGATGAAACGCGGCGAGACGGCCGGCGAGCTGGCGCGCTGCGCCTGTACGGACACCGGCGCGATGACGCGCATGCTCGACCGCCTGGAATCGAAAGACCTGATCCGGCGGGTGCGCAGCGTGGCAGACCGGCGGGTGATCAAGATCGAGCTGACCGAGGAAGGCCGCCGCGTTACCAAGCAAATCCCTGACAAGCTGGTCGCCGCGGTCGAACGCCACACCAAGGGCATCGCCGAAGCCGATCTCGAGCTGGTCAGGCAGACCTTGCGGCGCATGCTGGCCAACGGCGACAGCCCGTCCTGACGCGGCGGAAAGATATATGGCTTTTTTTGCGATGATGGCTGCCTAGGCAGTTACAAGCCGGACAACAATTCAGACCCCAGTAAGAAGGCATGATGAAACCCCTGTTGCTCGTTCCCCTGGTGGCCGCGCTGGCGGCCTGCGCGAACATCGCGCCGGACACCGCACGCCATCCGGCCGCGCTGGACGCGGCCAAGCTCGGCGCGGCCCAGGCCGATGTGGCGTGGCCCACCGAAACGTGGTGGAAGCGCTACGGCGATCCGCAGCTCGACGCGCTGATCGACGATGCCATCGCCGGCAGCCCCTCGCTCGATACCGCGCGCGCCAGGCTGGCCAAGGCCCAGGCCGCGGTCGGCGTGGCCGGCGCCGCCCGCTACCCCGAAGTCAACGGCGATTTCACCGCCACGCGACAGCGCTATACGGAACGCGGCATCTTTCCGCCGCCGCTGGGCGGCTCGATCAATACCGACGCGCGCCTGGCGCTCGACGTCGGCTACGACCTCGACTTCTGGAACCGCAACGGCGCGCTGCTGCAGGCGGCGGTGTCGCAATCGCGCGCGGCGCAGGCCGAATCACATGCGGCGCAAAGCATGCTGGCCACCTCGGTGGCCGGCGCCTATTTCAATCTGCAGCGGCTGTTCGCGCAGCGCCAGGTGCTGAACGCGGCCATCAAGCAGCGCGGCGAGGTGGCCGAACTGACCCGCCAGCGCTTCGCCAACGGCCTCGACACCCAGGTGGAGGTCAAGCAGGCCGAATCGGCGCTGGCCGAAGCCCGCACCCAGGCGGCGCAGAACGACGAAAGCATCGCGCTGCAACGCAATCAGCTGGCCGCGTTGACCGGCGCCGGGCCCGAGCGCGGCGCGCAGCTGCGTCCCGTGCCGCTGGTCAACCCGGGCACCTCGGTGCCGGCGCAGATCCCGCTGGACCTGCTGGGCCGCCGCGCCGACATCGTCGCCGCCCGCTGGCGCGCCGAGGCCGCCACCCATAACGTGGAAGCCGCCAAGGCGCTGTTCTATCCCAACGTGAACCTGTCGGCCTTCGTCGGCGTATCGTCGCTGGGTCTGTCGAACCTGCTGCGCTCGGGCAGCCAGATCGCCGGCTTCGGCCCGGCCATCACACTGCCCATCTTCGAGGGTGGCCGTCTCAACGCCAATCTGCAGGAGCAGCGCGCCGACACCGACCTCGCCGTGGCTTCGTACAACCAGACCGTGATCGATGCCGTGCACGAAGTGGCCGACACGCTCGATTCGATCCGCGCGCTCGACCGCGAGGCCAACGAGCAGCGCCAGGCGCGCGAGGCGATCGAAAAGGCCTACGAACTGGCGGTCACGCGCTATCGCGCGGGCCTGGGTAATTACCTCAGCGTGCTGACGGCGCAGAGCGCGGTGCTGACCCAGTCGCGGCTCGACACCGACCTGAAGGCGCGCGCGCTGACGCTCGACGTGGCGCTGGCCAAGGCGCTCGGCGGCGGCGCGCAGCTGCCGGAAGACGTGGCCGCCGTGCCGCAGCCGCAGGCACTCGCGACCCAGGTTCACTGACCGGAACGAGGCAGACCGCACACCGTTTACCGTCCGGCCGGATGGCGGGCAGCGCCCGAGGCGCCGCCCGTCGGTGCCGGACCCCCGATTAGATATACGCATCCATCGATTCAAGGCACTCTTATGAACGCCCCGCAAAATTCCAGCAATCCCAAGCGCAAGAAACTGCTGCTGACCGCCGCCGGCGTGTTCGTGGTCGCGGCAGTGGCCTACGGCGCATGGTGGGCCCTGGTGGCCCGCCACTACGAAGACACCGACGACGCCTACGTCCAAGGCAACCTGGTCCAGATCACGCCGCAGATCGCCAGCACGGTTTCCGCGATCGAGGCCGACGACACCGACTTCGTCCAGGCCGGCCAGCCCCTGGTGCGGCTCGACCGCGCCGACGCCCAGGTCGCGCTCGACGAGGCGCAGGCCGCGCTGGCGCAGACCGTGCGCCAGGTGCGCACGCTGTATGCCAACAACGGCGCGCTGCAGGCCAACATCGGCGTGCGCCAGGCCGAGGTCGAACGCGCCCGGGCCGACCTGGCGCGCGCCGAAAGCGACGCCAAGCGGCGCCAGGAGCTGTCGGCCTCGGGCGCGGTCAGCGGCGAAGAACTGCTGCACGCACAGACCGCCGTCACCAACGCCAAGGCGGCGCTGAACTCGGCCCAGGCGGCGCTGGTTGCCGCGCGCGAACAGCTGGCCACCAACACCGCGCTGACCGAGGGCACTTCGGTCGAGCGGCACCCCAACGTGATGCAGGCCGCCGCCAAGGTGCGCGAAGCCTACCTCGCGCTGTCGCGCACCACGCTGCCGGCGCCCGTTACCGGCTACGTGGCCAAGCGCAGCGTGCAGGTCGGCCAGCGCGTGGCGCCGGGCACGCCGCTGATGACCATCGTGCCGCTGGACCAGGTCTGGGTCGACGCCAACTTCAAGGAAGTGCAGCTGGGCAAGATGCGCATCGGCCAGCCAGTCACGCTGACGGCCGACGTGTACGGCTCCAAGGTCGAATACCACGGCAAGGTGGCAGGCCTGGGCGCCGGCACCGGCGGCGCGTTCGCGCTGCTGCCGGCGCAGAACGCGACAGGCAACTGGATCAAGGTGGTGCAGCGCGTGCCGGTGCGCATCGCGCTCGATCCGAACGAGATCCGCGAACACCCGCTGCGCGTGGGCCTGTCGATGGTGGCCACGGTCGACGTGTCGTCCACCGACGGCGCGGCGCTGTCGACCGCGCCGCGCAGCGGCCCGGCCTACTCCACCACCGCGCTCGACCACAGCCGCGAGGAAGCCGACGCCCTGGTGGCCGACACCATCGCCCGCAACCTGGGCGGCGGCCATCCCGCCGCCAACGCCCCGGTCGCCAAGGAAGGCGCGCGGCCGATCTCGGCCCGGCCGGTGGCCGGTTCCATGACGGCCCGCCACACGGCCCTGGTCCTTTAGGATGAAGCCCGCCCCACGCGCTTCGCGCGCCTGGGGAAAGGCTCCCCCTACGCGCTTCGCGCGCCCGGGGAAAGGCCCCCCCTACGCGCTTCGCGCGCCCCTCAAGGGGCGACGCTGGCGGACCGGCGGAGCCGGATCCGCGGCGTCCTGGATGGGGCGGCGCGGGTTCGTGCGGTGGAGAAGGTGCACAGCACCATGGATAACTGAGCAGCACCGTGGAAAATTGACATGACTACATCCAATTCCGCTGCGCCCGACGCGCGGTCGTCCGGCGAGGACGCCCCGCCCCAGGGCGGCAATGCGCCGGCCGGGCAGCGGCCCGGCGCGGGGCCGCAGAACAGCTATCCGCCGCTGGTGGGCGGCCAGCGGCTGCTGGGCACCATCGCGCTGTCGGCGGCGGTGTTCATGAACGTGCTCGACACGTCGATCGCCAACGTCTCGCTGCCGGCGATCTCGGGCGACCTGGGCGTCAGCACCAGCCAGGGCACCTGGGTCATCACCTCGTTCGCGGTGGCCAACGCGATCTCGCTGCCGCTGACCGGCTGGCTCACCCAGCGCTTCGGCCAGGTGCGGCTGTTCCTGTCCTCCGTGCTGCTGTTCATCGTGGCCTCGTGGCTGTGCGGCATGGCGCCCAACCTGGGTTCGCTGATCCTGTTCCGGGTCATGCAGGGCCTGGTGGCCGGGCCCATGATCCCGCTGTCGCAGACCTTGATGCTGGGCAGCTACCCGAAGGAAAAATCCAGCATGGCGCTGGCGCTGTGGGCCATGACCACGCTGGTGGCGCCGGTGGCCGGGCCGCTGCTTGGCGGCTGGATTTCCGACAATTACTCGTGGCCGTGGATCTTCTACATCAACGTGCCGGTCGGCCTGCTGTCGGCCTGGATCACGTGGAGCATCTACCGCCGCCGCGAGTCTCCCACCCGCAAGCTGCCGATCGACACCATCGGCCTGGTGCTGCTGGTGGTGTGGGTCGGCTCGCTGCAGATCCTGCTCGACAAGGGCAAGGAACTGGACTGGTTCGCCAGCTCCACCATCGTCGGGCTGGCGGTGGTGGCCTTCGTCGCCTTCGTGTTCTTCCTGATCTGGGAGCTCACCGACGCCCATCCGGTGGTCGACCTGCGCCTGTTCCGCGGCCGCAACTTCACGGTGGGGTCGGTCACGCTGGCGGTGGCCTATGGCGTGTTCTTCGGCAACGTGGTGCTGCTGCCGCTGTGGCTGCAGACCCAGATGGGCTATACCGCCACCGACGCCGGCCTGGTCACCGCGCCGGTCGGGCTGCTGGCGATCGTGCTGACGCCGGTGGTGGGCCGCCTGATGTCCAAGACCGACCCGCGCCTGCTGGTCACGGCCTCGTTCCTGGTGTTCTCGACGGTCAGCTTCATGCGTTCGGGCTTCACGCCGCAGTCGGACATCGGCACGCTGATGATCCCGACCCTGGTGCAGGGCGCAGGCATGGCGGCCTTCTTCGTGCCGCTGCTGTCGCTGGCCATGTCGGGCCAGCCGCCCGAGAAGATCGCCAGCGCCGCCGGCCTGACCAACTTCCTGCGGATCACCGCCGGGGCGTTCGGCACGTCGATCTCGACCACGCTGTGGGAGGACCGCGGCGCGATGCACCACGCCAATCTGGTCGAGCACATCAACGACGGCAGCCAGGCCGCCGGCCAGACGCTCGACATGCTCGGACGCACCGGCTTGTCGCACGACCAGGCGCTGGCACAGCTCAACGGCATCATCGGCAACCAGTCGATGACGATGTCGGCGCTCGACATCTTCTACGTGTCGGGCGTGATCTTCCTGATCCTGATCGTGATGGTCTGGGCCGCGCGTCCGCGCCGCGGCGGCGGCGCAGTAGACGCCGGCGGCGCGCATTGACGAGGCCCCCCTACGCGCTTCGCGCGTGAGGAATGGGCCCACCCCTACGCGCTTCGCGCGCGAGGAATGGGCCCACCCCTACGCGCTTCGCGCGCCCCTCAAGGGGCGGCACTGGCGGACCGGCGGAGCCGGATCCGCTGTGCCCTGGATAGGAGGCAATGCGCAGTGCTTAGCGGCGTTTTCCTAGCAAGGAACCAAGCAGGCCGCGCGTGATTTCGCGCGCGACTTGCGTGCCCATCGATCGCATCGCGCTGCGCGCCACCGATTCGATCATGCCTTCGCGGTGGCCGCCGCGCGGGCCGGTGGTGCCGAACAGGATGTCGCGCAGGCCGTCGCCGAGCCCGCCCTCGCCGGCGGGGGCCTTGCCGGCCGGGTCGGGTGCGCCGCGATCGGCCTTGCCTGCCCGGCCGTTGCCGGCATCGGCCGGCGCGGCGCCGCCGTTGCCGCCCGCGCGCCTGGCCAGGATCTCGTACGCCGACTCGCGGTCCACCGCTTTTTCGTAGACGCCGGCCACCAGCGAATCGCGGCGCAGCGCGTCGCGCTCGGCCGGCGTGGCCGGCCCGATGCGGCTGGCCGGCGGCACCACGAAGGCGCGCTGCGTGGCGCCCGGGCGGCCTTTTTCGTCCAGCAGCGACACCAGCGCCTCGCCCACGCCGAGTTCGGTAATGGCTGCGGCCACGTCCAGCCCCGGGTTCGGCCGCATCGTGTCGGCCGCCGCCTTGACGGCCTTCTGGTCGCGCGGCGTGAAGGCGCGCAGCGCGTGCTGCACGCGGTTGCCCAGCTGGCCCAGCACCGAGTCGGGAATGTCGAGCGGATTCTGGGTGACGAAATACACCCCCACCGCCTTGGAGCGGATCAGCCGCACCACCTGTTCGATTTTCTCCAGCAGCGCCGGCGACGCGTCGTCGAACAGCAGGTGCGCCTCGTCGAAGAAGAACACGCAGCGCGGCTTGTCGGCATCGCCTACTTCGGGCAGGTGCTCGAACAGCGACGACAGCAGCCACAGCAGGAAGGTGCCGTACAGCGCCGGCGCCTGCATCAGCTTGTCGGCCGCCAGGATGTTCACCACGCCGCGGCCGTCGACCGTCTGCAGCAGGTCGTCGATGGCCAGCATCGGCTCGCCGAAGAAGCGGTCGCCGCCCTGCGATTCCAGCGCCAGCAGCCCGCGCTGGATGGCGCCGATCGAGGCCGGCGACACGTTGCCGTACTGCGTGCGGTAGGCCGCGGCGTTGTCGCCCACGTGCTGCAGCATGGCGCGCAGGTCTTTCAGGTCCAGCAGCAGCAGGCCGTTGTCGTCGGCGATGCGGAACACCATGGAAAGCACGCCGGCCTGGGTCTCGTTCAGCCGGAGCATGCGGCCCAGCAGCAGCGGCCCCATGTCGGACACCGTGGCGCGCACCGGATGGCCCTGCTCGCCGAACACGTCCCACAGCACCGCCGGGCAGCCGCGCCACGACGGCTCGGGCAGGCCGAGCTCCCGCAGCCGCTCCGAAATCTTGGCGTTGCCGCCGCCGGCCTGCGAAATGCCGCTCAGGTCGCCCTTGACGTCGGCCAGGAAAACCGGCACGCCCCGGTTCGAAAAACCTTCGGCCAGCGCCTGCAGCGTGACGGTCTTGCCGGTGCCGGTGGCGCCGGTGACACAGCCGTGGCGGTTGGCCATCGCAGGCAGTTGGAACAGGTCGCCGGCGGAATTCCGGGCGACGAGGATGGGGTCGGAAGCAGCCATGGACGAGATCCGTTCGAGAAAGCCGTTCAAGGGATCCGGCGCAGCGGTGCGCCAGCGCGCACATACTGCGGTAAACCTGTGTGGTATCGGTCCCAAGACGGGGGCGATATTGCGTTCAGTTACATTCTCTCAAGCTAAAATGGTGGATTCCTCCGACATAAATAAGCGATTTCCATGGCCGGACACAGTAAATGGGCCAACATCCAGCACCGGAAAGGCCGCCAGGATGCCAAGCGGGGCAAGCTCTGGACCAAGCTCATCCGTGAAGTCACCGTCGCCGCGCGGGCCGGCGGCGCCGATCCCGACACCAATCCCCGTCTGCGCCTGGCCTGGGACAAGGCCACCGACGCCAACATGCCGAAGGACACGATCCAGCGCGCGATCGCCCGCGGCGCGGGCGGCGCCGACGGCGACAACTACGAAGAAATCCGCTACGAAGGATACGGCATCGGGGGCGCCGCCGTCATCGTCGACTGCATGACCGACAACCGCACCCGCACGGTGGCCGAAGTGCGCCACGCCTTCGCCAAGAACGGCGGCAACCTGGGCCAGGAAGGCTCGGTGGCGTTCATGTTCCGGCACTGCGGCCAGTTCCTGTTCGCCCCCGGCACCCCCGAAGACAAGGTCATGGAAGTGGCGCTGGAGGCCGGCGCCGAAGACGTCGCCACCGACGACGACGGCCTGATCGAAGTGATCAGCGCGCCGGCCGACTACGCCGCGCTGAAGACGGCGTTCGACAAGGCGGGCCTGAAGGCCGAGGTCGACGGCGTCGTGATGAAGGCGCTCAACGAAACCGAGCTGCAGGGCGAGGACGCCGAAAAAATGCAGAAGCTGCTCGACGCGCTGGAAGCCCTGGACGACGTCCAGGAGGTCTACACCACGGCCGTGATGGACGAGCAAACATGAAGATCCTCGTGATTGGTTCCGGCGGCCGCGAGCACGCCCTGGCCTGGCGCCTGGCCAAGGCGTCCAAGGCGCAGAAGGTATTCGTGGCTCCCGGCAACGGCGGCACCGACGCCGCGCCGCACCTGCAGAACGTGCCGATCACCGATCCGGCCGAGCTGGCCGATTTCGTCGAACGCGAGGCCATTGGCCTGACCGTGGTCGGCCCCGAGGCGCCGCTGGCGGCCGGCGTGGTCGACCTGTTCCGCGCCCGCGGCCTGAAGGTCTTCGGCCCCACCAAGGCCGCCGCGCAGCTGGAAAGCTCCAAGGATTTCGCCAAGTCCTTCATGGCCAGGCACAACATCCCCACCGCCCGCTACCAGACCTTCACCGACCCGGTCCAGGCCCACGCGTACATCGACCGCGAAGGCGCGCCTATCGTCGTCAAGGCCGACGGCCTTGCCGCCGGCAAGGGCGTGGTGGTGGCCGCCACCGCGCAGCAGGCGCATGAAGCGGTCGACGCCATGCTGGGCGACGGCAAGCTGGGCGCGGCCGGCGCGCGCGTGGTGATCGAGGAATGCCTGGAAGGCGAGGAAGCGTCGTTCATCGTGCTGTGCGACGGCCGCCACGTGCTGCCGCTGGCCACCAGCCAGGACCACAAGCGCCTGAAGGACAACGACGAAGGCCCCAACACCGGCGGCATGGGCGCCTATTCGCCGGCGCCGGTGGTCACGCCCGAGCTGCACGGGCGCATCATGCGCGAGGTGATCTGGCCCACCATCCACGGCATGGCCAAAGACGGCATTCCGTTCACCGGCTTCCTGTACGCGGGCCTGATGATCGGCCCGCAAGGCCCGAAGGTGCTGGAATACAACTGCCGCATGGGCGATCCGGAAACGCAGCCGATCATGATGCGGATCAAGAGCGACCTGCTCGAAGTGTTCGAACATGCGGTGGCAGGCACGCTCGATCAGGCCAACATCGACTGGGATCGCCGCTGTGCGCTGGGCGTCGTGATGGCCTCGCACGGCTATCCCGACGCGCCGCGCACCGGCGACCCGATCCACGGGCTGCCGGCCGAAACGGCCGACAGCATGGTATTCCACGCCGGCACGGCGGCCGACGGCGGCGTCATCAAGACCGCCGGCGGCCGCGTGCTGTGCGTGACGGTGTTGGCCGACTCGATCCGCCTGGCGCAGCAGCGCGCCTACGACGTGCTGCAGTCGATCCACTTCGACGGTGCCCAGTACCGTCGGGACATCGGCTGGCGGGCCCTGGCGCGCCGGTCGATCGGCCACGAACCCGTCAGCTCATGATCATCAATACCGAACGCACCCGCGATTATTTCACCGGCCTGCAACAGCGCATCGTCGCCTGGCTGGAAACCTTCGAAGACCGCCCTTTCCGCAGCGACGCCTGGCAGCGCAGCGAAGGCGGCGGCGGCATTTCCAGACTAATCGAAGAAGGCCGCACCTTCGAACGGGGCGGCGTGCTGTTCAGCCACGTCCAGGGCGCCACGCTGCCGCCGTCGGCCAGCGCCCACCGGCCCGAGTTGGCCGGCCGCGCTTGGGAGGCCATGGGGGTGTCGCTGGTGATCCACCCGCGCAATCCCTTCGTCCCCACCGTGCACATGAACGTGCGCGCCTTCGTGGCCAAGGCCGCGCCCGGCGCCGACGACGACGTGTTCTGGTTCGGCGGCGGCATGGACCTCACTCCCTACTACCCGTTCGACGAAGACGCCGTCCACTTCCACCGCAGCTGCAAGGCGGCGCTCGATCCGAGCGGCGCCGATCTGTACCCGCGTTTCAAGGCGTGGTGCGACGAATACTTCTACCTGCGCCACCGGCGCGAGGCGCGCGGCGTGGGCGGCGTGTTCTTCGACGATTTCAACGAGGGCGGCTTCGAGCATGCCTTCGCGATGACGCGCTCAGTGGGCGACGCCTTCATCGACGCCTACGCGCCCATCGTCGAACGCCGCGCCGCGCTGCCCTACGGCGAACGCGAGCGCGATTTCCAGGCCTACCGGCGCGGCCGCTACGTCGAGTTCAACCTCGTGTACGACCGCGGCACGCTGTTCGGCCTGCAATCGGGCGGCCGCACCGAATCGATCCTGATGTCGATGCCGCCGCTGGCGCGCTGGCGATACGACTGGCAGCCGGAGCCCGGATCGCCCGAAGCGCGCCTGCACGAGGTGCTGACCCCACGGAACTGGATTTGACCGAGGCCATACCCATCCACCACATCGGCCTGCTGGGCGGCAGTTTCGACCCCATCCACCAGGCCCATCTGGCGTTGGCCGAGGCCGCGCTCGACCAGCTCGGCCTCGAATCGGTACAACTCATCCCGGCGGCCGCGCCGTGGCAGCGGGCGCCGCTGTCCACGCCGGCCGGACACCGCGCGGCGATGGCCGAACTGGCCATCGCCGGCCACCCCCGGCTGGCCGTCAACCGCATCGAGCTCGACCGGGGCGACGCCAGCTACACTATCGATACCGTGCGCGCGCTGAAGGCCGCGCCCGGGGGCGACGCCACCCGCTACGTATGGATCCTCGGCGCCGACCAGCTCGCGAATTTCTGCACCTGGCACGAATGGGCCGCCATCGTGGCGCTGGCCGAACTGGCGGTGGCCGCGCGGCCCGGCAGCCGGCCCGAGCCGCCGCCGGAACTGGCGGCCGAGCTGGCCCGCCTGGGACGCCCGCTGCACCGCCTGGCGATGCCCGAAATGCCCATCTCGGCCTCCGGCATCCGGCAGCGGCTGGCGCAGGGCCAGGCGGTCGACGGCCTCGTTCCCCCCGCAGTGCTCGACTACATCCGCCGGCACCACCTGTACCAGACCTGACACATACATGGATATACGAAAACTGCAGCGCGCCGTCGTCGACGCCCTCGAAGACGTCAAGGCGCAGAACATCACGGTGCTCAACACCACCCATCTCACCAGCCTGTTCGACCGCGTGATCATCGCCAGCGGCACGTCGAACCGGCAGACCCGCGCGCTGGCCTCCAGCGTGCGCGAAAAGATCAAAGCGATCGGCGGCGAGGTCATCACCACCGAGGGCGAGGAAACCGGCGAATGGGTGCTGGTCGACCTGGGCGACATCGTCGTCCACATCATGCAGCCCGCGATCCGCTCCTACTACAACCTGGAAGAAGTCTGGGGCGGCAAGACGGTCCGCATGAAACTGCTGCCGCAGCAGCCGTGAAGCTGCTGATCGCCGCGGTCGGCACCCGCATGCCTGGCTGGGTGGACGAGGCTTTCGCCGACTACGCCAAGCGCATGCCACCCGACTGCGCGATCGAATTGCGCGAGATCCGGCCCGAGGCGCGCAGCACCGGCAAGACCGCCGCCCAGATGCAATCGCTGGAAGCGCGCCGGATCGAAGCCGCGCTGCCGCCCGCCAGCCGCCGCATCGCGCTCGACGAACGCGGGCGCGACCTGACCACCGTCGAACTGTCGCGCCAGTTGCAGCAATGGCGCGACGACGGCCGCGACGTGGCGCTGCTGATAGGCGGCCCCGACGGCCTGGAGCCGGGGCTGAAATCGAAATGCGAAGGCTTGCTGCGGCTGTCGAGCCTGACGCTGCCGCACGGCATGGTGCGCGTGCTGCTGGCCGAGCAGCTCTACCGCGCGTGGTCCATTCTCAACAACCACCCTTACCACAGAGGGGCCCCCTCCTACGCGCTTCGCGCGCCCCCCAGGGGGCAACGCTAGCGGACCGGCAAAGCCGGATCCGCGGCGTTCCGGATCGAATCTCTACCCGCCACGAGAATCGCTTATGACTGCACTCTACCTTGCCTCGCGCAGTCCGCGCCGGACCGAACTGCTGCGCCAGCTGCGCATCGACCACCAGGTGCTGGTGCCGCCGGCCGGCGACGGCCCGGACGAACCGCAGCTGCCGGGCGAGCCGGCGGCCGAGTACGTGCGCCGCACCGCGCGCGAGAAGGCCATGCGGGGCGAGCAGGCGATGCGCGACCTGGGCCTGCCCGCCCTGCCCGTGCTGGCAGCCGACACCACCGTCATCCTCGACGGCGACGTGCTTGGCAAGCCGGCCGACCGCGCCGACGCCATGCGCATCCTGGCGCGGCTGTCGGGCTCGGCGCACGAGGTCCATACCGCGGTCGCACTGGCCCATGGTGACCGGCTGCTGGAAGACGTGTCAGTCACTACGGTGCGCTTTCGCCCGCTGGCGCCGGCCGACATCGAACGCTACTGCGACAGCGGCGAGCCCTACGACAAGGCCGGCGCCTACGGCATCCAGGGCCTGGCCGGCGTGTTCGTCGAGCGCATCGACGGCAGTTTCACCGGCGTGATGGGACTGCCGCTGTTCGAAACCGCGCGCCTGCTGGCGAAGGTCGGGATCGTCTTGCCGTAATCCCGGCTGCCGGCGATGCAACCGGGAACGGGTGAGGTAAGCTCGCAGTATCCGCCCCGCCGGGCGCTGCGCGCACCCCCATGACCGAAGACATCCTGATCAACATCTCGCCGTACGAAACCCGCGTGGCCGTGATCCAGCAAGGCGCGGTCCAGGAACTCCACCTCGAGCGCACGTCGCAGAAAGGCTACGTGGGCAACGTCTACCTCGGCAAGGTGGCCCGCGTGCTGCCCGGCATGCAGAGCGCCTTCATCGACATCGGCCTGGGCCGGGCGGCCTTCCTGCACATCGCCGACATCCGCGAAAGCCGCAACGAGCGCGCCCACGGCGGCCAGCACCTCACGCCGATAGAGAAGCTGCTGTTCGAAGGCCAGACGCTGATGGTGCAGGTCATCAAAGACCCGATCGGCACCAAGGGCGCCCGCCTGTCCACCCAGATCAGCATCGCCGGCCGCATGCTGGTCTACCTGCCCTACGACCCGCACATCGGCATCTCGCAGCGCATCGAGTCCGAGGCCGAGCGCAGCCAGTTGCGCGACCGCCTGCAAAGCCTGCTGGCGCCCGACGAAAAAGGCGGCTACATCGTCCGCACCCAGGCCGAGGACGCCACCGACGAGGAGCTCGCCGCCGACATCGCCTACCTGCGCAAGCTGTGGGGCATCATGCAGCAGCAGGCCCGCACCCAGGGCGCGCCCTGGCTGCTGCACGAAGACCTCACGCTGGCCCAGCGCGTGCTGCGCGACGTGGTAGGCGCCGACACGGCTTCGATCCAGGTCGATTCGCGCGAGAACTTCGCCAAGCTGCTGGCCTGGGCGCGCGAGTTCACGCCGTCCGTGGTCGGCAGGCTGTCGCACTACGCCGGCGAACGGCCGCTGTTCGACCTCTACAACGCCGACGAGGAAATCACCCGCGCGCTGTCGCGCCGCGTCGACCTGAAATCCGGCGGCTATCTGATCATCGACCAGACCGAGGCGCTGACCACCATCGACGTCAACACCGGCGGCTTCGTGGGCGGCCGCAACTTCGACGACACCATCTTCAAGACCAACCTGGAAGCGGCGCAGGCCATCGCCCGCCAGCTGCGGCTGCGCAACCTGGGCGGCATCGTCATCCTGGATTTCATCGACATGGAGAACCCCGAGCACCGCGAAGCGGTGCTGGCCGAGCTGCGCAAGGCGCTCGCGCGCGACCGCACCCGCATCACGCTCAACGGCTTCACCCAGCTCGGGCTGGTCGAGATGACCCGCAAGCGCACCCGCGAATCGCTCACCCACATGCTGTGCGAATCGTGTCCCACCTGCGGCGGCCGCGGCCACGTCAAAACCGCGCGCACCGTGTGCTACGAGATCCTGCGCGAGATCCTGCGCGAGGCCCGCCAGTTCAACCCGAAGGAATTCCGCGTGCTGGCCTCGCAGTCGGTGGTCGACCTGTTCTTGGAGGAGGAAAGCCAGAACCTGGCGGCGCTGGGGGATTTCACCGGCAAGCCGATCTCGCTGCAGGTGGAGGGCATTTACAGCCAGGAGCAATACGACATCATCCTGGTCTGAGGCCGCGCCCAAGGGTATTCCGGGATTGCCCCATACGCACCACAATAGGGCATTTTCGACGCTACAATCGACGCCCCGCCCAGAAATCGCACCACAGAAGTGCGAGGCGGGCTCGATGACCATACCCGGGAGCCCCTGTTGAGCCAGTCTGACCTGCAAAGTTTTCTTGCCGCCGTCGCCGCGCGCGATCCCGACCAGCCCGAGTTCCTGCAAGCGGTCAAAGAGGTCATGCTCAGCCTGTGGCCCTTCGTCGAACGCCACCCCCACTATGCCGACCATGCCGTGCTGCAGCGCCTGGTCGAACCCGAACGCGTCATCCAGTTCCGCGTCACCTGGGTCGACGACCACAACCGCATTCAGGTCAACCGCGGCTTCCGCGTCCAGCACAGCTCGGCCATCGGCCCGTACAAGGGCGGCATGCGCCTGCACCCGTCCGTCAATCTGTCGATCCTGAAATTCCTGGGCTTCGAGCAGACCTTCAAGAACGCCCTGACCACGCTGCCGATGGGCGGCGGCAAGGGCGGTTCCGATTTCGATCCCAAGGGCAAGAGCGACGGCGAGGTGATGCGTTTCTGCCAGGCGCTGATGCTGGAGCTGCATCGCCATCTCGGGCCGGACACCGACGTGCCGGCCGGCGACATCGGCGTGGGAGCCCGCGAGGTCGGCTACATGGCCGGCATGATGAAAAAGCTTTCGAACCAGGCCGCCTGCGTCTTCACCGGCAAAGGCCTGTCGTTCGGCGGCAGCCTGATGCGGCCCGAGGCCACCGGCTACGGCACGGTGTACTTCGCCGAGCAGATGCTCCATCGCGCCGGCCGCGCCCTCGAAGGGCTGTCGGTGGCGATCTCGGGCTCCGGCAACGTGGCGCAGTACGCGGCGGTCAAGGCGCTCGACCTGGGCGCGCGGGTACTGACGCTGTCCGATTCCGACGGCACGCTATGGGCGCCCGACGGCTTCAGCGCCGAACAATTGCAGGCGCTGATGGAGCTCAAGAACGTGCGGCGCGGGCGCCTGTCGGAACTGGGAACCGGCACCGGGCTGCGCTTCGAGCCGGGCAAGCGGCCTTGGCATATTCCGGTCGACGTCGCCCTGCCCTGCGCCACCCAGAACGAACTCGACGAACGCGACGCGGCGATGCTGGTGGCCAACGGCGTGCTGTGCGTGGCCGAGGGCGCGAACATGCCCTCCACGCTGGAGGCGGTCGACCTGTTCCTGAAATCGGGCACGCTATACGCCCCGGGCAAGGCCAGCAACGCCGGCGGCGTGGCGGTATCGGGGCTGGAGATGTCGCAGAACGCGCAGCGCCTGGCGTGGCACCATGCCGACGTGGACGAGCGCCTGCACGAGATCATGAAAGACATCCACCAGAACTGCGTGCGCCACGGTTCGCGCCCCGACGGCAGCGTGAACTACGTGGATGGCGCCAATATCGCCGGCTTCGTCAAGGTAGCAGACGCCATGCTCGCGCAAGGCATCTGCTAAGGCGGACGGCGCCCGGCACCGGGCGCTTTTTTCAGAGCCGGATGCGGGCGGCCAGGATATTCATGACGGTGTCGAAACTGCTGGTGGTGCGGGCGGAGAAAATGCTTACCTCGCCGTCGCGGTATTCGTTGCGCATCGCGCTTTCGGCCATGCGTTCGGCATCGGTAATCGCTTCGTCCCAGGTATGCCGCAGCAGCGGGCAATAGCGCAGGCGGCTTTCCAGCCGGCCGGCCGGGGAACGGGTGGTGACGTCCACATAGCCGCGGAACAGCCCTTCCGGCAATTCGTGCACGCGCGACTTCAGAATATATTGGGTGGCAACCTCGGCCTTGTCCAGAACAGCGCTCATCATTCTCTCCCATCGAGTCGGGTTTTCGGGTTCCGTATTCGATTGGGGCGGCGGCGAGCGCTACAAATTCCCCGGTCCTATCAAAAAATTACAGTCACGACACACCGACACAAGGGTAGGCTGTAATTTTTTCAGCGCGACGGCAGTGCTTATATGCGCAGGCCGAGGCGCTGGCCATATTCGGCCAGCGCGCGCATCGACGGAATCGGCACGGCGTCGAAAGCGGCCTCGGCTGCCGCAGGCGGAGCGGCCAGCCAGCGCGCGGCGGTCTGTTCCCAGCGCTGAACGTGGGCGTCCGGCAGCAGCCCGGGGTACAGGCGGGCGAGCTGCACGAGGTCGAGCAGGTCTTCGATGGCGACGCGGCCCGCCATCGAGGCCGGCGTGGCCGACGCCGAACGCAGCGCGCTGTCCAGCAGGGCCAGGCCGGTGCGGCGCCAGGCGTCTGCCTCGCCGCCCTGGAAATAGACGCCGGCGAACAACAGCGCCTTGGCCACGCTGATGGGCGAAGCCGCTTTGCCGAATGCTCCCAGGCGCTGGCGCAGATAACGCACTTGCACCACCAGGCTGCGGCGGCCCGATTCAGGCAGGCCCTCGCCGCGGCGCAGGCCGAACTTCACCCAATTGGCCACCCGCCGCGGCAGGCTGCGGGGCGACCAGCCCATGCCCTTGCCGGGATGGTTGGAGAGCGTCCAGTTGGAAATCAGCGACTGATGCCACTCGCGGCGGCTGTCCGCGCCGTCGGCCACGAGGTCGTCGAAAGCGTGCAGGTACGATAGCCACTCGTCGCCCCACGGCTTCCAGCGCCAGCCGCGGTTGTCGGACAGTTCGCGCTCGATGCCGAGGAAGCGGAAGCGGCGCGGACCCGTCATCGACGAGGCGAGCACCGGCGCCAGCCACGAACCGACCGGCTGCCGGACTGCCGGGGCCATGGTGCCGCCGCCCCAGTCGGCAGGCGCGAACCGATGCTTGACGGCCGCCAGCGCGCGCACCGGCGGCAAATAGCGCACCCGCCACCACATGCGGTCGAATACGGCGCCGACCGACAGGACCGCATCGCCAGCTTCCAGGCGCCGCTCCGCGGTATCGATCGAGGGTTGCACCCGGCGTCGCTCTTCGAAATCCATAGGCCTCGGTCCCGGCTTGTACGGATTTCTATTCTAGGGTCGTTGGTGAGCGAATACTTTGCAGAGTATCTCAATCATTTGCCTCTCCGTATCAGCCAAGTGAACAGGGGTCACCGTCCGCGGGAGATAGCGGGGATACAATGCCACAATATTTTATGTAAACGCTTACAAGCCTTAGTGGAACTGAAACCAGGCGTGCATTAAATCGAAACAAAAGCGCGGCCATTCGCGGCGTTTTTAGGAAGCCCAGGACGCCAATGAAAGCAATAGTAACAATGCCATCCACAATACCACCGATCGCCACAACAACCCAACCGCTGCGTGCAAGGCAGTGGGATCGGGCAGCTTGGCTTCCGGTTCGTCCGGGGTTTCGGCCGCGCTGAGTTCGCTGGCGGCCGATGCGGTGACCGGAGCGGCCAGATCGGGACCGGACGCGGCGGGCTCGGGCTGCGCGCGCACCGGCGCCAGCCGCACGCCGAGTGCGCCGGCGGCGCTTTCGACCACCACGCCGCGCTGCGGATCGGGCCAGCCGGCGGCGCGCTGGCGCCAGCCGTACAGCGCGTCTTCGAAATTGCCCACGATGGCGAACCCGATGGCCGTCATGCGGGCCGGCAGCCAGTCCAGCAATTCGAACGCCCGGCGCGCCACCTCGCCGAAGGCGTCGGTACGCGCGCCCCATTCTTCGCGGGCGATGCCGGCCAGCTTGTACAGCGCCGCGCCGGACGGCCCGGGCAGGATCGCATACCAGAACAGCACGCCGTAGACGTTGCGGTGCGATGCGACCACGCCCTCTTCGATCGCGGTGCGGCAGATTTCGGGTACCGCCATGGCCTCGGCCGACCAGGCCGGGTCGGCGGTACGCATCCAGTCCTGCAGGTGCTGGCGCGCCAGCGCCACGTCGCCGCGGGCAAGCGCGAACTGCAGCTCGGTGAAATAGTGGCTGAACTGGCGAAAGCCTAGCGTGAACCACAGCACCAGGACGTGGAACAGCAGCGCGAACAGCGGATGCACCGACCAGGCCAGCGCGGCAATGCCCCACACCAGCAGGCTCGGCACCAGCGCCACCAGCAGCCATCCGGCCACGGCATAGCCGGCCACGCCGGCGTCGAGCGCGTGCCCGGCCCAGCGGCAGAAATCCCGCGCGAGTTCGTGCGCGGTGTTATTGCGGGGGAGCGGACGGATCTGTTCGGCCAGGAAGGCCAGCAGGAGGGCGAAGAAGCTCATGCGTGCATTCTAGTGCGCCTCAGGCGCTGAGCAAGCGGTACAGATCGCGCAGCATGCCGGCGGTGGCGCCCCATATGAAGTAATCGTTCCAGGGCATGGAGTAATAGACCCGCTGGCCGTTGTGCGGCAGCGCCACGCTGTGCACCCTGTGGTTGGCCGGATCCATCAGGAAACGCAGCGGCACTTCGAACACGGCCGCCACCTCGAACGGGTCGGGCGCGAGCGAAAAGGCGGGGCGGACGAGACCGATCATCGGCGCGATGCGAAAGCCGCTGCTGGTCAGGTAGTCGGGCAGGCGGCCGATCATTTCGACCAGGTCGCGCGACAGGCCGGTTTCTTCCTCGGTTTCGCGCAGCGCGGTGTCGGCTTCCGACGCATCGGTGGCTTCGACCCGGCCGCCGGGAAAGCTGACCTGCCCCGCGTGGTGGTTCAGGTGGGCCGTGCGCTGGGTCAGCATGACATGCACGCCAGCCGGGCGCAGCACCAGCGGCACCAGCACCGAGGCCGGCCGCGGCGGCGTGTCGCCATCGCGCCACGCCAGTTCGCGCGGCTCGGGCGCCCAGGCCGGCGGATGCCGCAGGCGTTCGCGCAGGGCCCGTGGCGCCAGGCGCTCTTCCGGCACGGCCGGCAGGCCGTCGGGATTGACGACGAAAGGCTGGGCTTTGGGATCGAAGGCCGGCCGTACCGGCACCCGGCGCGGCGGCGAGCCGCCAGCGCCTTCGAAAGGATCCTGCGGCGAACCGTGGGGCAATTCGCCGGGGGCAGGATCGGACAACGAAGAAGAATTGGAGGACATGATCAGAAGCGCATTTTGCCTTGGAATGGCCAAGTCGCAAAAAGTGCCCGCGCGGCAAGCGCTGCCTGCGCCATGAAAAACACCCCGCAGACCGGACCGGCGTCCGGCTTGCGGGGTGCAGTGTGCGCCGCGCCCTGGCGGGCGGACCGCAGCGGCTGGCTTACGCCTTGGCGGCTCCGGTGTTGCGCACCAGCTTTTCCTTGATCCGGGCCGACTTGCCCGAACGGGAACGCAGGTAGTAGAGCTTGGCGCGGCGCACGTCGCCGCGGCGCTTGACCTCGATCGAGGCAATGGTGGGGGCATACAGCTGGAACGTACGCTCCACCCCTTCGCCGGACGAAATCTTGCGCACGATGAACGACGAGTTCAGGCCGCGATTGCGCTTGGCGATGACCACGCCTTCATAGGCCTGCACGCGCTTGCGGGTGCCTTCGACCACGTTCACGTTGACCACCACCGTGTCGCCGGGGGCGAACTCGGGGATGGTCTTGTTGGCGGTCAGGCGCGCCAGCTCTTCTTGCTCGAGGATTTGGATCAGATCCATTCGACTCTCCGTTGCCATCATGCGAAGCGGCCATGTTGTTATGGCAATCGCCACCGCTTCCAGAGGATGGGGTTGCATCCGCCGGACATCCGGCGGACTCACTGCTTCACGCGCCGCCGGGCGGCTCGTGATTGCCGGCCTCTTGCAAGGCCGACAGGAACTTCTCGTCGTCCGGGCTCAACAGGCCCCGGGCGCGGGCGACGGCGATCAGGTCGGGGCGCTTGCGCGCCGTGGCCTGCAGCGACTGCCTGCGCCGCCAGCGGACGATGTTGGCGTGATGCCCGGACAGCAGGACATCCGGCACCGCCTGCCCGGCATAGACTTCGGGCCGGGTGTAGTGCGGACAATCCAGCAGGCCGGACAACGCGTCGTTGAACGAATCCTGCACCGCCGACTCGCCGTCGTTCAGAACGCCGGGCAGCAGCCTGACCGCGGCATCCATCATCGCCAGCGCGGCGATCTCTCCGCCCGACAGCACGAAGTCGCCGAGCGAGATTTCTTCGGTGACCATGCGGTCGATGAACCGCTGGTCGATGCCTTCATACCGGCCGCAGACCAGGATCGCCCCGCTGCCGGCCGCCAGCGCCTGGGCGCGCGGCTGGTCGAAGCGCCTGCCCTGCGGCGACAGCAGGATGACCGGGGCGCGGTCGCCGCGGTCGCTGCGCGCCGCCAGCACGGCGTCTTCCAGAGGCGCCGGCTGCATCACCATCCCGGGCCCGCCGCCGTAGGGCCGGTCGTCCACCGTGCGGTGCACGTCGCGCGTGAAATCGCGCGGATTCCATGTCCGCAGCCGCCAGCGGCCCTGCGCATGCGCCCGGCCCGTGACGCCGTGCTCGGCAACCGCCGCGAACATCGGCGGGAACAGCGTCACGACGTCGAACCGCAGTTCCGTATCCATGGCCCCGCCCCGCGCCGGTCAGAAATCGGCCGGCCAGTCGCTGTCGATCTGCCGGGCCGCGAGATCGACGTCGCGGATGAAGGCGTCGACGAACGGCACCAGCACTTCGCGCACCCGCTGCTTGCCGTCGAGCAACGGCCGCAGCGTACCACCCGGGGCGACCGGCTCCACGCGCTCGACCCGCAAGATCGCATGGGCGCCGTTGTCGGTCACCTCGGCCACCGTGCCGAGCACTACCTTGGCGCCGTCGGCATCCAGGCCGATCAGCCGGCAGCCGATCAGGTCGACCCAGTAGAACTCGCCCTCGGCCGGCGGCGGGAACGCGCTGCGCGGCACCGCCACTTCCCAGCCCCGCCAGGCTTGCGCCTGGTCGCGGTCGGCCACGCCTTCCCAGCTGGCCGTGACCGCGGCGCCGTGCCGCCGGGCCTTGGAAACCGTGGCCCGGTAGACCGGGCCCGCGCCCTTGCGCAGCCACCACGAAGGCGACGTCAGCAAGGCCTCGGACTGCGGCGAGTACGGCTGGACCTTGATGCCGCCGCGCACGCCGTAGGCTTCGGCCACCCGGCCGACGTCGACCAGGTCGGCCGGCGGATCGGTTTCGACCGCGGGCGCCAGAGGCGTCTGCGGACCGGCCTGGACGCGCGGCATGGAGGACTGGCCGGCGGCGCGGGCGGACCGGCTGCCGTCAGGCGGCCGGGGCGACCTTGCTGCCGTAGTCCTTGACCAGGCGCGCCACGGCCGGCGACAGCTGGGCGCCCTGCTTGGTCCAGTGCTCGATGCGGTCGAGCGAGATGCGCAGGCCGTCTTCCCCTTCGGAAGCGACCGGATTGTAGAATCCCACGCGTTCGATGAAGCGGCCGTCGCGGCGGTTGCGCGAATCGGCAGCCACCACGTTGTAGAACGGACGCTTCTTCGAACCGCCGCGGGACAAACGAATCACCACCATAGGTAATCCTTGGAAAAGTTGAAACAGTCGAAACTGCGAAAAGCCAACAAGTATAGCCGGCCGGCCCGTAGCGGGCAAGTCCGGTTACGGTAAAGTCCTTCAAAATCAAGGTGTTCGATGACGGATTCGCGCCACACCCCGGCCGCCGCCCCTGCTGCCTCCGCCCCTCCCAGGGCGCCGTTCCGCCACAAGGCCCTGGCCGGCCTGCTGGCCTTCCTGCTGGGCTGGGCCGGCGCGCACTGGTGGTACCTGGGCCGCCGCGGCGCCTGGATACCGCTGCTGGTGTCGCTGGTGCTGATCGGCACCGCGCTGCGCTCGCCGCAGTGGTATTTCCACCCCGCCTTCTTCCTGTTCCTGATCCCGGCCGTGGCCGGCTTCATCGAAGCCCTGGTGCTGTGCCTGATGCCGGACGCCAAGTTCGACGCCCGCTACAACCCCGACCACGACCGCCACTCGCACAGCGGCTGGCCGGCGATCCTGGTAGCCATGGCCACGCTGGCGATCGGCACGGCGATCCTGATGATCGGCATCGTGCTGATGTTCCAGCGCATATTCGAACTGCCGAACTAAGCCGCTGGCATCACACCGGCGAATGCGTCTTGAGCCAGTCCTTCAGGGCATCGTTCATGCGGGTCTGCCAGCCTTTGCCGGTCGCCCGGAAAGCGGCCAGTACGTCGTCGTCGAACCGGATCGTCGTAGCGGTCTTGCGAGAGCCGGCGGGCCGGCCCCGACGCACCAGGTTTTCGCCTGCGTATTCATCCGCCCGCTCGAAAAATTCATCGGAGAGTTCGGGGGCATCGTCTGGATCAGTCCAGGTAATGGCCGAACCGGCTTTGCTCGCGTTCATTGGCTTTCCTAATACTGATGATGCGACGGGCTTGCCCGCGAGTCGTCCAGACCATGACGACCATGCGGTCATCCAGCTTGCCGACGGCGACATGGCGCCCGGCGAAGATCTGCCCGCCCGCCCGAAATCGAGGCCGCGATGCTTGAGCGTTTCGTCTCGCTTGCGCGGATCGAACTCGATTAATTATTGTACTAACAAAAATAGCAGAAGCAAGACTTCGGAGGATTGCCGCTGCCGGATCAGAACAATGCGAGCTGCGGCGCGTCGCCGTCGGCTCGCCGTTTCACGTCGCGCCGCGGGGGCACGAATTGGGTGGTGTCGAGTTCGATGCGCTGTTGCGAGTAGCCGGCGGCGCGCACGGCGCGGGCAAAGCGCTGGCGGATGAGGTCGGCCCAGATGCCTTCGCCCCGCATGCGGGTGCCGAAGCGCGGGTCGTTGTGGCGGCCGCCGCGCAGGGATTCGATGCAGTGCATGACCCGGGCCTTGCGGTCGGGATAATGGGCCTCCAGCCAGTTCGTGAAGACGGGTTCGACCTCCCACGGCAGGCGCAGCACGGTGTAGAACGCCGCCTGCGCGCCTGCTTCGCGCGCGGCTTCGAGCACGCGTTCGAGCTGATCGTCCGTGATGAAGGGGATGACGGGGGCTACCGACACGCCCACCGGCACGCCGGCCGCGCTGAGCGCGCGGATCGCTTCGAGCCGGCGCCAGGGGGCCGCGGCGCGGGGTTCGAGCTTGCGGGCCACGGCGGCGTCGAGCGTGGTGATGGTGAGGTAGACCGCCAGCAGGCGGCGGGCGGCCAGCCGGGCGAACAGGTCCAGGTCGCGCTCGACCGTGGCGCCCTTGGTCACGATCGACAAGGGGTGCCCCGTCTCCAGCAGCAGCTCCAGGAGGCCGCGCGTCAGCTTCCATTCGCGTTCGATCGGCTGGTAGACGTCGGTGGCGGCGCCCAGGCTGAGCACGTCCACCCGGTAGCCCGGCCGCGACAGCTCTGCTCGCAATGCCTCCACCGCGTTGGCCTTGGCGACCAGCCGGGTTTCGAAATCCAGCCCCGGCGACAACCCCAGGTAGGCATGGGTAGGCCGCGCGAAGCAATAGACGCAGCCATGCTCGCAGCCGCGATAGGGATTGATGGAACGGTCGAACGGAATGTCGGGCGAATCGTTGCGCGACATGATGCGCCGCGCGCGCTCCACCGCGACCGTCGTGCGCAGCGGCGGCGGCTCGAACTCCGGTTCCGGCCCGCCGCCCTGCCAACCATCGTCGATCGCCCGGCGGCTATCGGTATCGAACCGGTGCGCCACATTGCCGACGGCGCCGCGCCCGCGACGCGCGGCCGCAGGCGCGGCCGCCTCGTCGTCAGGCACCGCCGGAACATCGTCGGACGGAAAAGGATCAGAAAAGTCGCTCACCATCCAAAATACTGTATATCCATACAGTATTCATGGCAAGCCGCCAGGGGCGGGCCCCTATTCCGTTTTTACTTCGATGCGCCGGGGCTGCGCTTCCTGCACGCGCGGGATGCGCAGCTCCAGCACGCCGTCCTTCAGGCTGGCCTCGATCTTGTTCTTGTCCAGTTCGCGCCCCAGCACGAAGCTGCGGCGATAGACGGGCACCTGGATTTCGGAATGGTAGAGCTTGAGGCCTTCGGGCACCGGCACGCTGGCCTCGCCTTCCACGAACAGATGGTCGGATTCGACGCGCACGTTCAGCCGTTCCTTGGAAACGCCCGGCAGGTCGGCGACCAGCGTGATGCCGGTCGCGTCTTCGATGATGTCGACGGCCGGAACGATGGTCGGGCGAGGCTGGGCCTGGGTTTGGGCCTGGACCGCGCGCGGGTTGTTGCTCAGGGCAACATCGGTGGTCTGGGTCATGATGGGTTCCTCTTGCAGTTGATTCGTCAATGCGTGATGGCCGGCCAATGCGTCACTGGACCGGGATGACCCGCGGCTTGGACGCCTCGTGCTTCTTGATCGACACGCGCAGGCAGCCGTCCACGTAGCGGGCTTCCACGCCAGCGGGGTCGGCGTCGGCGGGCAGTTCGATCACGCGCCGGAACGCGCCCCACACGCGCTCGCGCGCATGGCTGGTAGCGCCTTCGGCGTCGTGGCGCGCATCGGCCGCGCGCTCGCCGCTGATCGACAGCAGGCCCTTGTCTACCGTGACCTGCAGCTTGGCCGGATCCAGCCCCGGCGCGAAGGCCACCACCTCGATCGAATCGTCGGTGCCGCCGACGTTGACCGGCGGGAAGCCGCGGTACGCGCCGCGCAGCGTGGCGGGTACCTCGAGATTGCGGAACAGGTCGTCGATCTGCTGACGCACCTGATCGAAATCGCGGAAAAATCCGCTACCGAAGAAAGGCGTGCTCATGGTTTGCAATTCCTCCACAAATGGCGGCGAACGCCCCTGCGGGGGCTTGCGCCGACGGGCTCGAACTACACGGTTGGCAGCGCACCGGCGCTGCGGCATGACCTGAAAATAGCGGTGGCGGGCACGAATTCAAGACCCCGCAAAAACTCCGCCGGGATCGGCGCCCCTCCCCCGCCGCGCGCTCCCCGGCTGCTTTAAACTGCCGCCCATGAACGCCATTACGCTGACCGCAGAACAGCGCCGCATCATCGGCCACGCCGGCCCCTCGCTGTTGGTCGAGGCGGTCGCCGGCGCCGGCAAGACGACCACGCTGGCGCAGTTCGCCGCGCATCGCCACCGCCAGGGCCTGCCGGCCGAGGCGATCCTGGTCCTGGTGTTCACGCCGGCCGCCGAACAGGTGTTCCGGCAGCGCCTGCGCGAGGCCCAGGCGCCCGACGGCATCGCCGTGTCGACCTACGCCGCGCTGGCTGCCCGGCTGCTCGGCCAATGGCGCGAACAAGGCCTGATCGACGGCGCGGCCAGGTATCTGGACAGTCCGCAGGCGCTGCGCCCGCAGTTGTTCGAGGCCATCGAACAGGCGGCCGAGGCCCCGGACGCCGACCGCGACTACAACTACGACCTTACCCACCTGCACGCCGAAATCGTGATGCGGCAGCTGGCGCGGCTCAAGGGCACGCTGGCGCTGCGGCGGCTGGAGGAGGAAGACGACGCCACGCTGGCCGACGAACTGGACCTGCCGCGCGGGCTGCTGGCGATCTGCCGGCGCCACGAGCGGCTGCGGCGGATCGAGCCCGGCAGCTTCGCGTTCCAGGCCGCGCACGATCTGGTGCCCGACGCGCTCGACGTGCTCGAGCAGTTCGGCGACCAGATCGAACCGCCCCGCTACGGCCTGATCGTGGCCGACGAGTGGCACGACGCCAACGCGGCGCACGCTCGATTGCTGCGCCGGCTGGCCGGCCCGCAGACCTGCGTGGTGGCCGCCGGCGACCGCGAACAGGTGGTGCACGGCTGGCACGGCGCCGATCCGCGCTACATGGGCGAGGCCCATGCCGAGCTGTTTCCCGGCACCCGGCAATTGCCGTTGACCGCCTCGTTCCGCTGCGGGCCCACGCTGGGCGCCTGCGCGGCCGCCCTCACCGGCCGGCCGTTCGCGTCGTCGCGGCCGGGCGACACGCCGGTGCTGCTGGAGCGCTACGACCCCGCCGCCGCCGAGGCCTGCGCGCAGCAGGTGGCGGCGCGGCTGCGCGCGCTGGCCGGCGGCCGCGCCGCCGTGCTGGCCGATTGCGCGGTCCTGCTGCACGGCCCCGATCAGAGCATAGCGCTGGAAAACCAGCTCATCCGCGCCGGCATCCCCTACGCCGTGGAAGGGTTCGACAGCTACTTCCAGCGGGTCGAGATCCTGATGCTGCGCGGCCTGCTGCTGATCGTGCGCAAATCGGGCGAGGCGCGCTCGCTGCACAAGGCGGCGCCGGTGGCCGACGTGCGCGCGATGGTGCGGGCGCTGGGCCTGTTCGCCGGGCTGCGGCATTCCGAGCGGGAGATGGCGCAGGCCGAACGCAGCGTGGCCGACGACCCCGACCTGATCCTCGATTTCTACCGCGGCTGGCTGCGCGAGGAACGCGACGCCGCGCAAGCGCCGCCGGCGCTGCTGCGCTGGCGCCGGCGCCTGGCGGCCGTTTGCGAGTTCCTGCGGCAACAGGCCGACGACTGGAGCGCCGGCCGCATGCTGGCCCATGCCGCGGCCGAGCTCCAGCTGGCCGACGCGGCGCGGCGGCTGTTCGTGTTCGAGCGCGACGCCCGCGCGGTGGCGCGTTCCATCGATGGCTTCATCGCGCATGCCGAGGCCACCGGCCTGCCGCTCGAGGGCTTTCTCGACGCGCTGGAAGCCGCGCAACGCGAGTCGGCGTCGCTGCGCAAGCGCCGCCAGCGGGTCACGCTGGCCACCGCGCGCGACGCCAAGGGCAAGGAATGGCAGCACGTGCTGCTGCCGTACCTGGCCGACGGCGAATTCCCGGATCCGCGCGAAGACGGCGGCGAAGAGCGCCGGCTGTTCTACGTGGCAATGACGCGCGCCCGTGGCGCCTTGTACCTGTACGCGCCGGAAGGCCGGCCCAGCCGATTCTTGGCAACGCTGCAACTGGACCGGCCGCCGGCGCCCCCGGCCGCCGCCGCGCCGGCCGACCGCATCTATCTACGCGTGCCGTTCGCCGAAAAAGACGAAGCCAGGCGCCTGGGCGCGCGCTGGGATGGCATCCAGCGGCAGTGGTGGATTCCGCCGTCGCTGGCGCGGCGGTCGTTCGCGCGATGGCTGGCCGATGGCGAGGCCGAATAATGGGCATGCCCGCCCGGCCGCCCGAAGGGTGCGCGCCCTCCCTCGAAGACGATGCCGCGCGGCAGGAGGGGCCGCCAGCGGCCTCGCCCATGCGCCCCCCCGGCGAGTGCGCGCCTTCCCACGGAGACGATGCCGCGCAGCGATCGGCGAGGATGTCCATGTCCCCGCACGATGGAACGGATCCGGAACGCCGTGCCGCCGCGCACGGCCCGGTCATGCGCGCGCTGATGCTGGCGGCGGCGCTGCTGTGCCTGGCGCTGGGCATCGTCGGCATCTTCGTGCCGGGCCTGCCGACCACGGTGTTCATCCTGATGGCGGCGTGGTGCGCGTCGCGCGGCTCGCCGCGGCTGTCGGCCTGGCTGGAGCGGCATCGGCTGTTCGGGCCGATGATCCGCGATTGGCGCACCCACCGCGCCGTCAGCCGGCGCGTGAAATGGCGCGCCAGCGCCGTGATGGCGTTGTGCGCGGCGGTGCTGTTCGTCGCGGTGCGGGACTGGCGGATCGCCGGACTCGGCACCGCCGCAATGGCGGCGGTAGCGGTCTGGCTATGGCTGCGGCCCGAGCCCGCCTAGCTCTCTGCCACACCGCGGATCATTCCGGCGGCGGCGGTCTGGTGAGTCGCTTCGTCGATGAGGATGAAGGCGCCGGTGGCGGGGATGTCGCGGTAGGCGTCGACCGCCAGCGCGTCGCGGGCGGCGATCACCACGCGGCCGATGTCGTTCATCGCGAATGGCGCGTCGGCCGCGCCGACGTCCCGCAGTTCGTGGATGTCGCGCCGGGACACGATGGCCCTGACCTTGGCCGAGGTGAGCCGCGTGCCGTGCTTGAGCAGGTATTTGCGCGCGGGGTTGAGCGGCTGGCTGTCGAGCCAGCACAGTTCGGCCTCGAACTGGCGGGCCACCGTGGCGGGCGCGTCGGCGCGCACCAGCACGTCGCCGCGCGAGGCGTCGACGTCTTCCTCCAGCACCACCGTGACCGAATCGCCGGCCTGGGCCGCGTCGAGCTCGTCGCCATGCGCCACCAGCGACTTCACCGTGGCCGGCGTGCCCGAGGGCTGCACCAGTACGCGGTCGCCCCGGCGCAGTACGCCGCTGGCCACCTGGCCCATATAGCCGCGGAAATCGTCGGCGCGCTCGCCGCCGTGGCGCGCCACCATCTGGATCGGAAAGCGCAGCGGGCCGTCGTGGCGGGCGGATGCCGGCGCCAGCGATTCCAGCAGCGCCAGCAGCGGCGGGCCGGCGTACCAGGGCGTGCGGGCCGACGGCGCGACCACGTTGTCGCCGGTCAGCGCCGACAGCGGCAGGATGTCGAAACGGCCGATGCCGATCCGGGCCGCCAGTTCGCCGTAGGCGCCGGCGATGCGCTCGAACACGCCCTGGTTCCATTCCACCAGGTCCATCTTGTTGACCGCCACCACGATGTGGCGGATGCCCAGCAGGTGGGCCAGCGTGCTGTGCCGCTTGGTCTGCGTCAGCAGCTGGCCGCCGGCCACGCGGGTGGCGTCGATCAGGATCACCGCGGCGTCGGCCGTGGACGCGCCGGTCACCATATTGCGGGTGTACTGCTCGTGGCCCGGGGCGTCGGCGATGATGAACTTGCGATGCGGGGTGGAGAAGTAGCGGTAGGCCACGTCGATCGTGATGCCCTGCTCGCGCTCGGCCTCCAGGCCGTCGGTCAGCAGCGACAGGTCGATGGTGTCGCCCACGGTGCGCTTGTACTTGGCGCGCGAGATGGCGTCGAGCTGGTCGGCGAAAATACCCTTGCTGTCGTACAGCAGGCGGCCGATCAGGGTCGACTTGCCATCGTCCACCGAACCGGCCGTGATCAGGCGCAGCACGCCGGTGTCGGCGGCGGAAAGGAAAGCGGGATCGGTCACGGCGTTCATCAGAAATACCCTTCTTTCTTGCGGCGCTCCATCGAGGCTTCGGAGGTCTGATCGTCCATCCGCGTGGCGCCGCGTTCGGTAATGTCGGTCACCGCCGTCTCGGCGATGATGGCCAGCGGGTCGGCCGCGTCGGAGGCCACCGGGCAGGTGCAGGAAATGTCGCCCACGGTGCGAAAGCGCACCGTCAGGTTCTGGACCTGTTCGCCGTCCTGCGGCGGCGTGAGCGGCGTGACCGGCACCAGCAGGCCCTTGCGGCGCACCACGTCGCGCTGGTGCGCGTAGTAGATCGACGGCAGCGCCAGCTTCTCGCGCGCGATGTACTGCCAGACGTCGAGCTCGGTCCAGTTGGAGATCGGGAACACGCGCATGTTCTCGCCCGGGTGCACGCGCGTGTTGTAGAGGTTCCACAGCTCGGGGCGCTGGGCCTTCGGGTTCCATTGCCCGAACTCGTCGCGGAACGAGAAGATGCGTTCCTTCGCGCGCGCCTTTTCCTCGTCGCGGCGGGCGCCGCCGATGCAGGCGTCGAAGCCGAATTCCTCGATCGCCTCCAGCAGCGTGACGGCCTGCGCGGCGTTGCGCGAGTCGGTTTCCCGCCGCAGCACCACCGAGCCGCGGCGGATCGAGTCTTCCACGCTGCGCACGATCAGTTCTTCGCCCAGCTCGGCGGCGCGCGCGTCGCGGAAGGCGATCACCTCGTCGAAGTTGTGGCCGGTGTCGATGTGCATCAGCGGGAACGGAAACTTGCCGGGGCGGAAGGCCTTTTCGGCCAGCCGCAGCAGCACGCACGAATCCTTGCCGCCGGAGAACAGCAGCACCGGCCGCGCGCATTCCGCGGCCACTTCGCGCAGGATGAAGATGGCCTCCGATTCGAGCCAGTCGAGATGGGTGCGCGTGGCGTTCAGCGTAGTGGACATGGGGTCAGGGGGTCTTGATGGAAACGACGGAAACGGGAATGGATGCCAGGTTGCCGGCATGCAGGCCGCACTCCTTGGAGTCGGACGATTCCCACCACCAGCGGCCGGCGCGCAGGTCTTCGCCGGGGCGGATGGCGCGTGTACAGGGTTCGCAGCCGATGGAGGGATAGCCGCGGTCGTGCAGCGGGTTGTAAGGGATGCCGAAGGCGCGGATGGCCTGCCAGACCTCGTCGTGCGTCCACGCCGCCAGCGGGTTGAACTTGCGCAGGCCGAACACCGGGTCATCTTCGCTTTCGCGCAGTTCGCCGCGGGTGACGGCCTGTTCGCGGCGCTGGCCGGTGATCCAGGCGCTGCGGCCGGCCAGCGCGCGGCGCAACGGCTCGACCTTGCGGATCTCGCAACAGGACTTGCGCAGCGGCACGCTTTCGTAGAAGGCGTTCAGCCCGTTGGCCTCGACGTATTCCCGCACCGCCCGCGGGTCGGGCCGCACCACCGAAATGGCGCGGCCGTAGCGGGCGGCGATGCGGTCGATCATCGCGACCGTCTCGGCGTTGAGCCGGCCGGTGTCGAGCGTGAAGATGCCCAGGTCCAGGCCGGCGCCGAAGATGGCGTGGGTCAGCACCATGTCTTCGGCCGCCAGCGACGACGCCAGCGCGGCGTCGGGATGGCGGGCGGCGATGTCGCGCAGCGTCTCGATCAGGGCCGGCCAGCGGGCCGGCGGGGCGACAGAGGCGCCTGCCGAGGAGGTGACCGGCGCGGTAGCCGGCGATTTGGGAAGAGGCATCGTCATGGCATCAAGCAGTAAGGAACACCTGGGCGTTGCGCGGGCGCACCACCAGCGGTTCGCCCTGCTGCGGATCGAGCCGCTGGAATTCGGCCACCGGCAGCTCGACCTCGATCGGCTGCGGCCGGCCCGGGCTGGACAGCTCCAGGTAGGCGCTCGGGCCCGACAGATAGGCGCGGCTGAAGGTGGCCACGATGCCGTCGTAGCCCTTGCCGTCCTGCGGCCGGGAAACGTCGAATTCGTGCGGCCGCACGTAGGCGGTGGCGCGCGCGCCCTGCACGCCGGCGTACTGCGGCGGGGTCGGGATGCTGAAGCCGTCGCCCTGCAGCACGCCGCCGCTGGCCAGGCCCTGGAACTGGTTGACGTCGCCCAGGAAGCCGTACACGAAAGGCGTGGCCGGCCGCTCCCACACCTCGCGCGGCGTGCCCACCTGTTCGATGCGGCCGGCGTTCATCAGCACCACGCGGTCGGCCACTTCCAGCGCCTCTTCCTGATCGTGCGTGACGAACACGCTGGCCACGTGCAGTTCGTCGTGCAGGCGGCGCAGCCAGCGGCGCAGTTCCTTGCGCACCTTGGCGTCGAGCGCGCCGAACGGCTCGTCGAGCAGCAGCACGCGCGGCTCCACCGCCAGCGCGCGGGCCAGCGCGATGCGCTGGCGCTGGCCGCCCGACAGCTGCGACGGGTAGCGGTCGGCCAGCCAGTCGAGCTGGACCAGGTTCAAGAGCTCGTGCACTTTCTCGCGGATGACGGATTCTGCCGGGCGGATCGCGCGCGGCTTCACGCGCAGGCCGAAGGCCACGTTCTCGAACACCGTCATGTGGCGGAACAGCGCGTAGTGCTGGAATACGAAGCCGACCTGGCGCTCGCGCACGTGGACGTCGGTAGCGTCCTCGCCGGCGAACAGCACGCTGCCGCGATCGGGCGTCTCGAGCCCGGCGATGATGCGCAGCAGCGTCGTCTTGCCGCAGCCCGAAGGGCCGAGCAGCGCCACCAGCTCGCCCGATTCGATATGCAGCGATACGTCGTCCAGCGCCTTGAAGCTGCCGAACGCCTTGGAAAGATTGCGAACCTCGATACTCATCTGGCTATCCTTGCTGCCGTCAGCCGGCCGCCTGCAATCGCAGGCCGGCCGGGGCGGGATGTTCAATGGGAAGCGCCTCGTCGCGCCGCTGCCGGGCGTCGCGCCACTCGACCACGCTCTTGAGCACCAGCGTGACCAAGGCCAGCAGCGCCAGCACCGAGGCCACCGCGAACGAGGCCTGGAAGGCGTATTCGTTGTAGAGGATCTCGACGTGCAGCGGGATGGTGTTGGTTTCGCCGCGGATGTGGCCGGACACGACCGACACCGCGCCGAACTCTCCCATGGCCCGCGCGTTGCAGAGAATGACGCCGTACAGCAGGCCCCATTTTATGTTGGGCAGCGTCACGCGCCGGAACATCTGCCAGCCGCCGGCGCCCAGCGTCAGCGCGGCCTGTTCCTCGTCGCTGCCCTGGGCCTGCATCAGCGGGATCAGCTCGCGCGCGACGAAGGGAAAGGTCACGAACAGCGTGGCCAGCACCACGCCGGGCACGGCGTAGACGATCTTCAGATCGTGCGCCTGCAGCCACGGGCCGAACCAGCCCTGGGTGCCGAACAGCAGCACGTAGATCAGGCCGGCCACCACCGGCGATACCGAGAACGGCAGGTCGATCAGCGTGATCAGCGCCTGCTTGCCGCGGAAGCGGAACTTGGCGATGGCCCAGGCGGCGGCCACGCCCAGCACCAGGTTCAGCGGCACCGAGACCGCCGCCACCGTCAGCGTGAGCCGGATCGCGGCCAGCGCGTCGGGCTCGACCAGCGCCTCGACGTACAGCTCCCAGCCCTTCTTCAGGGCCTCGGCGAACACGACCACCAGCGGCAGCGCCAGGAACAGCGCCAGGAAGGCCAGCGAAACCAGCAGCACGGCGGCGCGCACCGGCGCCGGTTCGGTCAGGTGGCCGGGGCGATGGGAAGACGAGCTCATGCCGCCGCTCCCGCGCCGCCGCGCCGCGCCTGCCAGACCTGCATCGCATTGACCGCCAGCAGCAGCGCGAACGAGAACAGCAGCATCACCACCGCGATCGCGGCCGCGCCGGCGTAGTCGTACTGCTCCAGCTTGCTGATGATCAGCAGCGGCGTGATCTCGGACACCATCGGCATGTTGCCGGAAATGAACACCACCGAGCCGTATTCGCCGATGGCGCGCGCGAAGGCCAGCGTGAAGCCGGTCAGCAGCGCGGGCGCCAGCGTGGGCAGCAGCACGCGCAGAAAGGTCTGCAGGCGGCCGGCGCCCAGGCTGGCGGCGGCTTCTTCCAGTTCGCGCTCTGCGTCTTCCAGCACCGGCTGCACGGTGCGCACGACGAACGGCAGGCCGATGAAGATCAGCGCGATCACCACGCCCAGGGGCGTATAGGCGACCTTGATGCCCGCCGACTGCAGCACGCTGCCCAGCCAGCCGTTGGGCCCGTACAACGCCGTCAGCGCGATGCCGGCCACTGCGGTCGGCAGCGCGAACGGCAGGTCGACCAGCGCGTCGACCACCCGCTTGCCGGGAAAGCGGTAGCGCACCAGGCTCCACGCCACCGCCAGGCCGAACACCAGATTGACCAGCGCGGCGATCAGCGAGGCGCCGAAGGTGAGCCGGAACGAGGCCAGCACGCGCGGCGCGGTCACGGCCGTCCAGAACGCGTCCCACGACAGCGTGGCGCTCTTGGAGAACAGCGCCGACAGCGGCACCAGCACGATCAGGCAGGTGTAAAGCACGGTATAGCCCATGCTCAGCCCGAAGCCCGGCAGGACGCCGGTGCGCCGGCGGCGGCGGGGCGGTGCTGAGGCGGCCAGCGTGCCGGCGGCCAGGGAGGAAGAAGTCATGCGGTCGACGTCACTTGCCCGGCTGGTACACCTGGTCGAACGTGCCGCCGTCGGAGAAGTGCTCTTTCTGCGCCTTCTGCCAGCCGCCGAAGGTATCGTCGATGGTGACCAGGTTCAGCTTCGGGAACTGCGCGGCGTACTTGGCGGCCACCTTCTGGTCGCGCGGCCGGTAGTAGTCCTTGGCGATGATTTCCTGCGCCTCGGGGGTGTACAGGAACTTCAGGTAGGCCTCGGCCGTGGCGCGGGTGCCCTTCTTGTCGACCACCTTGTCGACCACGGCCACCGGCGGTTCGGCCAGGATGCTCAGCGAAGGCGACACGATCTCGAACTTGTCCGGACCGAGTTCCTTGAGCGCCAGCAGCGCTTCGTTTTCCCAGGCCAGCAGCACGTCGCCCACGCCGCGCTCGACGAAGGTGGTGGTGGCGCCGCGCGCGCCGCTGTCGAGCACCGGCACGTTCTTCAGCAGCCTGGCCACGAATTCCTTGGCCTTCTGCTCGTTGCCGCCCGGCTGCTTGAGCGCGTAGGCCCAGGCCGCCAGGTAGTTCCAGCGCGCGCCGCCGGAGGTTTTCGGGTTCGGCGTGATGACCTGCACGCCGGGCTTGACCAGGTCGTCCCAGTCCTTGAGGCCCTTGGGGTTGCCCTTGCGGACCAGGAACACGATGGTCGAGGTGTACGGGGAGCTGTTGTCGGGCAGGCGCTTCTGCCAGTCGGGCGCGATGGCCTTGCTGCCCTGCTCGGCGATGGCGTCGATGTCGTAGGCCAGCGCCAGCGTGACCACGTCGGCGTCGAGGCCGTCGATCACCGAGCGCGCCTGCGTGCCGGAGCCGCCATGCGATTGGCGGATGGCGACGTCGATGCCGGTCTGCTTCTTGTACTGGGCGACGAAGGCTTTGTCGATGTCCCGGTACAGCTCACGCGTCGGGTCGTACGACACGTTCAGCAGGGTCTGTTTCTGCTGCGCGAGCGCCGGCATGGCCGCCGACAGTGCCGCCGCTGCCAGCAGCAGGCCGATGCCCTTCTTGCCGATTCCCAGTCCCATCAATGTGCTCCGAATTTGTGCGTGGAGGCTGAATGGTGGGACAGATGTTGCGCCAGGGGAACGACATGTTCGCAGGATGTTTATTTCCAGGACGCATATGAAGCCGTCCGCCCTGGGTTTTCGCGTTTAATGCGCAAACGATAGAACGACATGAGAATTTCGTCGTTCGTGTTTGACCGGCTGCAACGCAACATGCGCGCTTGGGCCGCCGCTCGCCTATCCGCGACCCTGGCCGCCGTTTGCAGGAGCATATGCCGTGAATTTCCAACAGTTGCGATCCGTCCGCGAGGCGCTGCGGCGCGACTTCAACCTGACCGAAGTGGCCGCCAGTCTGTTCACCTCCCAGCCCGGCGTCAGCCGCCAGATCCGCGAACTCGAAGACGAGCTGGGCGTGACCATTTTCGAACGCGCCGGCAAGCGCCTGACCGGCCTGACCGAGCCGGGCAAGGAAGTCGTCAAGGTGATCGAGCGCCTGTTGCTGGAACAGGAAAACCTCAAGCGCGCGGCGCAGGAATTCAGCGCCAGCGACCTGGGCCGGCTCACGATCGCCACCACGCATAGCCAGGCGCGCTATGCGCTGCCGGTGGTGATCCAGGCCTTCCGGCGCCACTTCCCGCAGGTGCGCCTGAACCTGCAGCAGGGTTCGCCGGAGCATATTTCGAACTGGGTGGCCGACGGCCATGCCGACATCGGCATCGCCACCGAAAGCCTGGCCAACGACGACCGGCTGGCGACCTTCCCCGGCTATCGCTGGCATCACGTGATCGTGGTGCCCGACGGCCATCCGCTGCTGGGCGTGGCCCGCCCCTCGATCCAGGCACTGGCGGCCCATCCGATCATCACCTACGACCACGGCCTGACCGGCCGCTCCCACATCGACGCCGCCTTCGAGCAGGCCGGCGAACGCCCCGACGTCGTCCTGACGGCCATGGACGCCGATGTCATCAAGACCTACGTGCTGGCCGGCCTGGGCGTAGGCATCATCGCCTCCGTCGCCTTCGACCCCGCCGAAGACCGCCGCCTGCGCGCCATCCAGGCCGACCACCTGTTCGAATCGAACATGACCTGGGTCGCAGTCCGCAAAGGCGCCTACCTGCGCAACTACGCCGTCTCTTTCATAGAAATGTTCGCCCCCCACCTGGACCGCGGCACGGTCACGGAGGCCCACCCCCTGGCGGCCTAGCGGCCGCTCCCCCTCAAGGGGGCGGCGCGGGCGGACCGGCGGAGCCGGATCCGCCGCGCCCTGGATAGAATCTCCCGCATGCCGCCGCCCCACCCCAGGATGCGGCGGATCCGGCTCCGCCGGTCCGCCCGCATCGCCCCCCCGGGGGGCGCGCGTAAGCGCGTAGGGGGGTCACTTATTGGGTTGGGGCGTGACGCGCAGGTAAGGCTTGACCGCCTTGTAGCCCTTCGGGAACTTGCGCTTGAGCTCTTCCGGATCCTGCAGCGCCGGCACGATGATGACGTCGTCGCCGTCCTTCCAGTTCACCGGCGTGGCCACGCTGTAGTTGTCGGTCAGCTGCAGCGAATCGATCACGCGCAGGATCTCGTCGAAGTTGCGTCCGGTGCTGGCCGGATAGGTGAAGGTGAGCCGGATCTTCTTGGCCGGGTCGATGATGAACACCGAGCGCACCGTGGCAGTGGTGCTGGCGTTCGGGTGGATCATGTCGTAGAGCGTGGCGACCTTGCGGTCGGCGTCGGCGATGATCGGGAACAGCACCGAGCAGCCCTGGGTTTCGTTGATGTCGCCGATCCACTTCTGGTGCGAATCGACCGGGTCCACCGATACCGCCAGCACCTTGACGTTGCGCTTGGCGAACTCTTCGGCCAGCTTGGCGGTGTAGCCCAGTTCGGTGGTGCAGACCGGCGTGAAATCGGCCGGGTGGGAGAACAGCACGCCCCAGCTGTCGCCCAGCCAGTCGTGGAAGCGGATGACGCCCTGGGAAGAGTCCTGTTCGAAATCGGGGGCGATATCGCCCAATCGCAGTGTTGCCATGTCGGTCTCCATCGAGGAATGGGAATTCTGGAATGAGTCCTGCGGCCAGCGAACAAATGTTTGCATATATCGTTATGCCTTGCCAGCGCGGTCCCGTCATGGATCGCGGCGGCGCGGGGCACCGCCGCATAATTACTCCAAGTAATTAACATAATTGAATTAATTCCTTCCGGGGAATTTCAAAAGGCCGCATGATGCGGCCATGCGTTTACAGCCCATCATCGTCCCCGGCTGGCGGAATTCCGGCCCCGAACACTGGCAGAGCCAGTGGGAGGCCTCGCTGCCGCGCGCCGTGCGGGTGGCCCAGCGCGACTGGGAGGCGCCCAGCCGCGACGAATGGGTGGCCGCGCTGGCAGCCGCGATCGACGCGGCCAACCGGCCGGCGCTGCTGATCGCGCACAGCCTGGGCTGCATGGCGGTCTGCCACCTGCCGCTGCCGGTCTGCGAAAAAGTGGCCGGCGCGATGCTGGTGGCGCCGGCCGATGTCGAACGCCCCGGCGCGCCGGACCGCCTGCGCAGCTTCGCGCCGGTGACGATGCGCTCGCTGCCGTTCCAGAGCGTGGTCGTGGCCAGCAGCAACGACCCCTACTGTTCCACCGGGCGGGCGCGCGCCTTCGCCCACGCCTGGAACAGCCGCTTCGAATTGCTCGACGACGCCGGCCACATCAACGCCGAGTCGGGCTACGGCCCCTGGCCCGAGGGACTGCGCATGCTGGCCGCGCTGCGGCGCCGCGCCTGTTGGCGGGTGCCGGTGGCCGCCAGCCGCACCCCGCCGCTGCCTGCCGGCAGCGCGGTGGCCGGCGGCCACTAGCCCATCCGCATCCGATTCATCACTCCCAAGAAAGATCACTCCCGAGAAAGACAACGGAATAAGACATGTTCAAGAAGATCATCGCGGCCACCGCCGCAGCCGCCACTCTGCTCGCCAGCGGCCCCGCGCTCGCCCAGCAGAAGACCCTGCTCAACAGTTCCTACGACGTCGCCCGCGAGCTGTTCGAGGCGATCAATCCGAAGTTCATCGCGTCCTGGAAGGCCCAGACGGGCGAGACCCTGACGATCAACCAGTCGCACGCCGGCTCGTCGCGCCAGGCCCAGGCCATCGCCCAGGGGCTGAAGGCCGACGTCGTCACCTACAACCAGGTGACCGACGTGAACTTCCTGGCCGACCGCGGTTTCGTGGCCAAGGACTGGCAGAAGAAGCTGGACAACAACGCCTCGCCGTTCTACAGCACCATCGCCTTCCTGGTGCGCAAGGGCAATCCCAAGAACATCAAGACCTGGGACGACCTGGTGCGCGACGACGTCAAGCTGGTGTTCCCGAACCCCAAGACTTCCGGCAATGCCCGCTACACTTATCTGGGCGCTTGGCTGTACGCCAACCAGAAATTCAACGGCGACGAGGCCAAGACGAAGGAATTCGTCGGCAAGCTGCTGAAGAACGTGGCGGTGTTCGACACTGGCGGCCGCGCGGCCACGCTCAGCTTCACCGAGCGCAACATCGGCGACGTGCTGCTTTCGTTCGAATCCGAGGTCAACAACATCGCCGTCGAGTTCAAGGCGGGCGGCTACCAGGTCGTCGTGCCGCCGGTCAGCGTGCTGGCCGAGTTCCCGGTCGCGGTGGTGGACAAGGTGGTCGACCAGAAAGGCACGCGCAAGGAGGCCACGGCCTACCTGCAATACCTGTACACGAAGGAAGCGCAGGACATCCTGGCGGGCTTCAACTACCGCGTGCACAACCCCGAGTCGGTCAAGGCCAATGCCAGCCGCTTCCCCGAGGTCAAGCTGCTGAACCCGGAACAGACGCTCGGTTCGTGGGACAATATCGTCAAGACGCACTTCAGCTCCAACGGAGTGCTGGACCAACTGCTGGCTAAAAGATAGCCCCCCGGCGGCGTGCGGCCGCCGGGCATCCGGCGGCCGCTCTGCATTGTCGTTCCAGAGGTTCCATGCGCGGCTCGGGGGGCCAGCTTGCCTAGATCGTTTTTCTTCACCCAGCATCCCACGCTGCCGGGTTTCACGCTGAGCTTCGGTCTCAGCGTCCTGTTCATCAGTCTGGTCATCCTGCTGCCGTTGTCGGCGCTTTTCGTCTATACCAGCGGCATGTCGTGGGCGGAATTCGTGGCCGCCGTCACCGATCCGCGGGTCACCGCCAGCTACCGCGTCACGCTGACGGCCGCGGCCTGCTCCACGGCGGTGGTCGTGCTGGCGGGGCTGCTGCTGGCGTGGATACTGAGCCGCTACGAGTTTCCCGGCCGGCGCCTGGTCGATGCCCTGGTCGACCTGCCCTTCGCGCTGCCCACCGCCGTCGCCGGCCTGACGCTGTCGGCGCTGTTCGCCGCCAACGGCTGGATCGGCTCGCTGTTCGCGCCGCTGGGCATCAAGATCGCCTATGCCTTCCCTGGCATCGTCATCGCGATGATCTTCACCAGCCTGCCGTTCGTCGTGCGTTCGGTGCAGCCGGTGCTGCAGGACGTCGGCCCCGAATATGAAGAGGCCGCGCACACGCTGGGCGCCACGCGGCGCCAGACCTTCTGGCGCGTGATCCTGCCGGCGCTGGTGCCGGCGCTGCTGACCGGCGCCTCGCAGGCCTTCATCCGCAGCCTGGGCGAGTTCGGCGCCGTGGTGCTGATCGCCGGCAACATGCCCTACGAGACGGAAATCACCTCGCTGATGGTGTTCGTGCGGCTGTCGGAATTCAACTATCCGGCCGCCGCGGCGATCGCCGCGGTGGTGCTGGCGGCGTCGCTGGCGCTGCTGTTCGGGCTGCAGCTGCTGCAGGGCCGCTTCCTGGTATGGCAACAACGATGAGCATGAAGAAACCCGAAGGCTGGCACCAGTGGGCGCTGATCGGCCTGGGCCTGTTGTTCGTGGCGGTGATGCTGGTGCTGCCGCTGGTGCTGATCTTCGCCAAGGCGCTGGGCTCCGGCATGGGCGTGCTGCTCGACAACCTGGCCGACCACGACATGCAGCACGCCATCATGCTGACGCTGCTGGCGGCCGTCATCACGGTGCCGGTGAACCTGGCGTTCGGCATCCTGCTTGCCTGGTGCGTCACGCGCTACCAGTTCCGCGGCCGCAAGCTGCTGGTCACCCTGATCGACATCCCGTACGCCACCTCGCCGGTGGTGGCCGGCCTGTGCTACCTGGTGGTATACGGCACCGAAAGCGCGATCGGCGGCTGGTTCTCGGCGCGCGGCGTGCAGCTGATGTTCGCCTGGCCCGGCATCGTCATGGTCACCGTCTTCGTCACCTCGCCGTTCATCGCGCGCATCCTGATCCCGCTGATGCAGGCGCAGGGCATGGAAGAGGAACAAGCCGCGCTGACGCTGGGCGCCAGGGGCTGGCAGATATTCCGCCGCGTCACGCTGCCCAACATCAAATGGGCGCTGCTGTACGGCACCGTCATCACCAACGCCCGCGCGGTGGGCGAGTTCGGCGCGGTGTCGGTGGTGTCGGGCGCGGTGCGCGGCCAGACCGTCACGCTGCCGCTGCTGGTGGAACAGCTCAACGACGACTACAAAACCGTGGGCGCCTTCACCGCCGCCGGGCTGCTGGCCTGCATGGCGCTGCTGACGCTGGTGCTGAAGACCGCGATGGAATGGAACCAGCGGCGCAAGGAAGGCGCTGCCGCGCCGGCCCTGGCGGCGCGCCACTGAGCCCGCGCCCCAGGGCGCGCGCCGCCCGCGGGGGCGTATTCATATATGTGAATTCGACGCCGCAGTGCGGCGAAACGATTGACGCCCGTTCTGGCGCCCTCCTATCCTAGTTCGCACACACTGCCGCACCATCGACGGCAGACGGAGACAGGAGGAGGAACACGCTATGGCCCATCACATCGGCGTGCTGACCAGCCACGGCACCGGTGCGTCCATCGAAGGCATCGATCTCGCCGAGCGGCACGACGACCCGCAAGTCAGGCAGTTGCTGAACGACGCGCTGAACCGCCACCACGTGCTCGCCATCCGCGGCCAGCGCCTGTCGGCGGAGCAGTTCCTGCGCGCCGCGCGAGTCTTCGGCGAAGTCATGACGCACCATCGCGCGGCAGGCTACAGCGCCGACCACAAAGACGTCTACCAGGTCAGGAACAGGCGGATCAGCGACACCGAACAATTCATCGTCGGCGACACCTTCCACAGCGACCACTCGAACGCCAGGATCCCGCCGCGCGCCACCACGCTGCACGCCCTGGCGCTGCCATCGAGCGGCGGCGACACGCAATTCGTCAATACGCACCTGGCCTACGACGAATTGCCGCAGGCGACGAAGCGACGGATCGACGGCCTGAAGGCGCTGCACGTCTACCAGAGCAGCTACAGCCCGCGTGCGCTGCAGAAGCTGAGCGACGCCACGCCGGGCGAATCGGCGCTCCACCCGCTGGTCCGCACCCATCCGGAAAACGGCCGCAAATTCCTCTTCGTCAACCCGGTGCGGATCCAGTCGATTCCCGGCATGCCGGACGACGAGGCGCAGGCCCTGATCGCCGAGCTGATGGCGCACGCCACGCAGCAGAAATACGAATACCGGCACCGCTGGCTGCACGGCGACATGGTGATCTGGGACAACCGCAGCGTGCTGCACAAGGCCAACGGCGACTACAGCCCCAATGAAGACCGGCACCTGTACCGGCTCATGATCGAAGGCAGCCTGCCGCCGGACGAAAGCCCGGAAGAAAAGACGGCGACGCAGTCCGCCGGCTGACGCATCCGCATCACCCCACAGCAGCATGGCGCCACGCGTCCGGCGACGCTCGGCGCCGAGACTGTCGCGCCCCGGACATCGGAGGCCGCGACGTGGCCAAACGATCCGCGAGGAAACCAGAATGCCGACACTCCGCCATATCGCCAGCATCGCCGCCGCCGTCGCGGCGCTGCACACCGCCGCGCCCGCCTGTCTGGCCCAGACCTGGACCGACCGCCCGACCCGGGTGCTGGTCGGCCAGACCGCCGGCGGCTCCGGGGACTTCCTGGCGCGGCTGATCAGCAATGCGTTGACGCAAGTCACCCAGCGCACTTTCGTGGTCGAAAACCGGGTCGGCGCGAGCGGCATGATCGCCTCGGACGCCGTCGCGCGGTCCGAGCCCGACGGCCACACCGTGGCGGTGGTCGGCAGTACCCACGCCCGCCTGCCGGCGCTGTTCGACAACGTTCCCTACGACACCCTCAAGTCGTTCAAGTGCGTCGGGCTGATCGCTGGCGGCCCCTACGTGCTTGCCGTGCACCCTTCGGTGCCGGCGACCACGCTGCCCGAACTGATCGACTACCTGAAGAAGCATCCCAGCTTTTTCGGCGACGCCGGCGTCGGCAGCGGCCAGCACATGTCGGCCGAACTGTTCAAGCACCTGACCAAGGTGCCGATCTCGCAGATTTCGTACAAGGGCGGCGGCGCGATGCAGGTCGACCTGTTGGCGGGCCGCGTCTCGCTCGGCTTCGACAACCCCAGCTCGATCCTCAAGTACATCCAGCAGGGCGGGCTGCGGGCGATCGCGATCACCGACACCCAGCGCTTTGCCGAGCTTCCCGACGTGCCCACGATGGCCGAGCTGGGCTACCCCGAAATGACCGTGGTCGGCTGGTTCTCGCTGCTGGCCTCGGCCGGCACGCCGCAGCCCATCCTCGATGCCTTCAACAAGGCGCTGAACACGGCGCTGGCCCGGCCCGACGTCATCGAAAGCCTGCGGCGCGTGGGCTCGCGCCCGCTGCCCGACACGCCGGCCGCCTGCGACAATCTGATCGCGGCCGAGACCAGGAAATGGGGAGACATGCTGCGCAGCCTCCACATCCAGAAACCATGAACCTGCACCGAAAACGATGCCGGCGAAAATCAAGTCCGCCCTGCGCGTACTGCAGATCCTCGAATACTTCGACGAACTGCAGTGCGGCCTGACGGCGGCCGAGATCAGCGACGAACTGCACTGGCCCCGCTCCAGCACCTGGGGCCTGCTGCAAACGCTCTCGGAAGCCGGCTTCCTGCAGTTCGATCCGTACTCGAAAACCTACCTCCCGAGCGAACGGGTATCGGCGCTGGGCCTGTGGGCGTATACGCCGCTGTTCGCCGAAGGCCACATGCTGAAGATGATGCATGCGCTGCGCGAGCAGACCGGCGGCAGGGTCGTGCTGGCGGCGCAGACCGGCAATTCGGTGCGCTACATCCACACCGTCCAGGGGGTCAAGCTGGGCAGCACGCATTTTCGCCGCGGCACGCCGGTGCCAATGCTCGACACCTCGGTCGGGCGCCTGTTCCTGTCGCTCTACACCGATGGCGAAGCGACCCGCATCATCCATCGCATCCGCGCCACGTCGCGCGCGGCCGAGCCGATCTCGATCTCGCGCACGCTGGAGGAACTGGCGGAGATCCGCCGCTCGGGCTATTCAGTGTCGATCAACCGGCAGGGCACCGGCTACGGCACCGTATCGATGCTGCTGCCCCGCATCTATGAACAGGCGCGGCCGCTGGGGGTGGCGATTTCCTGCGTCAAGGACATCATCGAGGCACGCCAGCAGGAGTTCGCCGGCATCCTGGCCGCCGCCATCACGCGCTACTTCGGCGATCTGGCCAGGATGTAAGGGATTCAGAACATGGCGGCGTCGAGCGCCAGCACGCTGGCGCTGCCTTCGACGATGGACGTTTGCAGCGCCTGGGTGCGCGGCAGCAGGTGGTCGCAATAGAAGCGGGCGTTGGCGAGCTTGGCGCGGTAGAAGGCGTCGACGTTGCCTTTGGCCAGGTGCTGCTTGCAGATGATGGCGGCGCGGGCCATTTGCCAGCCGCCGTGCGCCAGCCCGGCCAGCATCAGATACGGGACGCTGCCGGCGAAGACGCCCTGGACGTCGTTGCGGGCGTTGGCGACCAGGTGGTCGACGGCCGACTCGTAGGCGTCCAGCGCGGGCGCCAGGCGACGGTGGATGGCGCGCAGGTCGACGTCGTCACCGTCGAGTTCGGCCAGGGTGGCACGCATCGCCGCGATGATGGCCCGCGCCGTGGCGCCGCCGTCGCGCAGCGTCTTGCGGCCGAGCAGGTCGTTGGCCTGGATGGCGGTCGTGCCTTCGTAGATGGACAGGATGCGCGCGTCGCGGTAATGCTGCGCGGCGCCCGTCTCTTCGATGAAGCCGGCGCCGCCGTGCACCTGCACGCCCAGCGAGGCCACTTCCACCGCCATCTCGGTGGAAAAGCCCTTCACGATCGGCACCATGTATTCGTAGAACGCCTGGTTGCGGCGGCGCCAGTCGGCATCGGGATGGCGGCGCGCGAAATCGCTGGCGCCGGCCGCCACGTAGGCCACGGCGCGCGCGGCTTCGGTGAGCGTGCGCATGGTCATCAGCATGCGGCGCACGTCGGGATGGCGGATGATGGCGACCGGGCCCTCCGAGCCTTCCACCGCGCGGCTCTGGATCCGCTCGCGCGCGTAGCGCACCGCCTGCTGGGTGGCGCGCTCGGCCAGCGCCACGCCTTGCACGCCCACCGCGAATCGGGCGGCATTCATCATGATGAACATGGTTTCGAGCCCGCGATTGGGCTCGCCCACCAGTTCGCCGATGGCGCCCTCGCCCACTTCGCCCTTGCCGCTGCCGTACAGCAACTCGGCGGTGGGGCTGGCCTTGATGCCGAGCTTGTGTTCGAGCGACGCGCACCAGACGTCGTTGCGGCGGCCGAGCGTGCCGTCGGGCTCGATCAGGAATTTGGGTACCGCGAACAGCGACAGGCCCTTGACGCCCTCGGGCGCGCCGGGCAGCCTGGCCAGCACCATGTGCACGATGTTGCGCGCCAGGTCGTGCTCGCCGTAAGTGATGAAGATTTTCTGGCCGAACAGGCGGTAGCTGCCGTCGGCCTGCAGCTCGGCGCGGGTGCGCACCAGCGACAGGTCGGAGCCGGCTTGCGGCTCGGTCAGGTTCATGGTGCCGGTCCAGTCGCCGGCGACCATGGGCGGCACATAGCGTCGCCGCTGGGCTTCGCTGCCGGCGGTCAGCAGCACCTCGATCGCGCCGTCGGTCAGCAGCGGGCACAGCGCGAACGACAGGCAGGCGGCGTTGAGGTTTTCGATGCAGGGCGCGGCCACCAGCCTCGGCAGCCCTTGCCCGCCCAGCTCGACGGGATGCTGCAGCCCCTGCCAGCCGCCTTGCGCGAAACCGCGGAAGGCCTCCCTGAAGCCGGGCGGCGTGGCGACGCGCCCGGCGTCCAGCGTGGAGGGGTGCTGGTCGCCCGCGCGGTTGAGCGGCGCCACGGTCTCCTGCAGCAGCCGCGCGTTCTCGGCCAGGATCGCGTCGACGATCTCCGGCGCGCCGTCGTCGCCGCCGGGCAGCTGGCGAACCTTGTCCAGGCCTGCCAGTTCGTGCAGCACGAACCGCATGTCCCGCAACGGTGCCACGAAGTCCATGTCGCCCCTCCGCTGGGCTACTTGCTGTTGCCGCTTATAGCGCGTTGACCAGTTCCGGCACCACCGTGAACAGATCGCCCACCAGGCCGTAGTCGGCCACGCCGAAGATCGGCGCTTCCGGATCCTTGTTGATCGCCACGATCACCTTGGAATCCTTCATGCCGGCCAGGTGCTGGATCGCGCCCGAAATGCCGATCGCCACATACAGCTGCGGCGCCACCACCTTGCCGGTCTGCCCGACCTGCCAGTCGTTCGGCGCGTAGCCGGCGTCGACCGCCGCGCGCGAGGCGCCCATCGCGGCGCCCAGCTTGTCGGCCAGCGGCTCGAGCAGCTTGAAGTTGTCGGCGCTGCCCATGCCGCGGCCGCCCGACACGACCACGTTGGCCGCCGTCAGCTCGGGCCGGTCGCTCTTGGCGACCTGGCGGCCGACGAAGCGCGTGCCGGCCGGCGCACCCACCGCGGCCACGGTTTCGACCGCGGCCGAGCCGCCGGTGGCGGGGGCGGCGTCGAAGGCCGTGGTACGCACGGTGGCGACCTTGACCGCATCCTGCGACTGCACCGTGGCAATCGCGTTGCCGGCGTAGATCGGCCGCTGGAAGGTGTCGGCCGACTCCACCGCGATGATGTCGGAAATCTGCGCCACGTCGAGCCGCGCGGCCACGCGCGGGGCGATGTTCTTGCCGTAGGCGGTGGCCGGGAACAGGATGTGGCTGTAGCCGCCGGCCAGCGCCAGCACCTGTTCGGCATGGCTTTCGGCCAGGCCGTCGGCCAGCGATTCGGCATCGGCCACCAGCACCTTGGACACGCCGGCGATTTGCGCGGCCGCCTGCGCGGCGCCCTGCACGCCGCTGCCGGCGACCAGTACGTGGATGTCGGCGCCCAGGCGGGCGGCGGCGGTCACGGCGTTGAGGGTGGAGGGCTTGATGCCCGCGTTGTCATGTTCTGCGATGACTAGCGTCGTCATGTCAAATCACCTTGGCTTCGTTCTTGAGCTTGTCGACCAGCGTGGCCACGTCGGGCACCTTGACCCCGGCGCCGCGCGCCGGCGGCTCGGCCACCTTCAGCGTCTTCAGGCGCGGCGCGACGTCGACGCCGAGCTCTTCGGGCTTGATGGTCTGCAGCGGCTTCTTCTTGGCCTTCATGATGTTGGGCAGCGTGACATAGCGCGGCTCGTTCAGGCGCAGGTCGGTGGTGACCACGGCCGGCAGCGTGAGCGCCAGCGTTTCCAGGCCGCCGTCGACTTCGCGGGTGACGTTGGCCACGCCGTCGGCGATCTCGATCTTGCTGGCGAAGGTGGCCTGCGGCCAGCCCAGCAGCGCGGCGACCATCTGGCCGGTCTGGTTGGAATCGTCGTCGATCGCCTGCTTGCCGAGGATGATCAGCTGGGGCTGTTCCTTCTCGGCCACCGCCTTGATCAGCTTGGCCACGGCCAGCGGCTGCAGCTCGGCCGTGGTCTCGACCAGGATGCCGCGGTCGGCGCCGATGGCCATCGCGGTGCGCAGGGTTTCCTGGCTTTGCGAGACGCCGCACGACAGCGCGATCACTTCGGTGGCGACGCCGTTTTCCTTCAGGCGCGTGGCTTCTTCGACGGCGATTTCGTCGAACGGATTCATCGACATCTTGACGTTGGCGATGTCCACACCCGATTGGTCGGACTTGACGCGTACCTTGACGTTGTAGTCAACCACGCGTTTGACTGGCACCAATACCTTCATGCAATCTACCTCTCTTTATATAAATATGTACACGAATTCGGACGCCGGCCCGCGCAGTACCGGCGGCGGACATCGCAAACGGCCCATTATAGGTAATAAGTGGGCCGGGCTCTTCCCGGCAAGGGAAATTCGAATACTGGCCCGGCTTCTTCGAATACTGGTCCGGCTCCGATAGGCAGGCGCTGCCGGGCAGGCCGCGCGCCCGGTCAGATCCCCGCCAGCGCGCGGATGTGTTCGGTGGCGCTGCGGCCCAGCGCCGACAGGTTGTAGCCCCCCTCCAGGCAGCTGACGATGCCGGCGCCGTGGCGCGCCGCCAGGGCCGCCAGCCGTTCGGTGATCCAGGCGTAGTCGGCTTCCACCAGCCGCATCTGGCCGAGATCGTCTTCGCGGTGCGCGTCGAAGCCGGCCGACACCAGCACCAGTTGCGGACGGAAGGCTTCCATGCGCGGCAGCCATGTGTTCTCGACCAGCGCGCGCACCGCCGCGCCGTCGGCATAGGCCGGCAGCGGCTGGTTCAGCATGTTGGGGGCCGGGTCGCGGGTGCCGCTGAACGGGTAGAACGGGTGCTGGAAGAAGCTGCACATCAGCACCCGGTCGTCGCCGGCCAGCGCCTCTTCCGTGCCGTTGCCGTGGTGCACGTCGAAATCCACTACCAGCACGCGCTGCAGGCGGTGGCGTTCCAGCGCGTGGCGGGCGGCGATGGCCACGTTGTTGAGCAGGCAGAATCCCATCGCATGGGCGCGGCAGGCATGGTGGCCCGGCGGGCGCACGGCGCAGAAGGCGCTGTCGGCCTCTCCGGCCAGCACGGCGTCGACCGCGGCCACGGCGGCCCCGGCCGCGTGCAGCGCCGCTTCCAGGCTGTGCGGGTTGAGCAGGGTGTCGGCGTCGAGCTCTTCGTAGCCGCTGGCCGGCGTGCGCCGTTCCAGTTCCTCCAGGTAGGCGCGCGCGTGGACGCGCGCCAGCGTCTCGCGCGTGGCGGCGGGGGCCTCGCGCGGCTGCAGGTGCGGCATCACGCCGGCGGCCAGCAGCCGGTCGGAAATGGCGTCCAGCCGCTGCGGCGACTCGGGGTGCCAAGCGCCCATTTCGTGCAGGCGGCACGCGGGATGCGTGAAATAGAGCGTTGCCATGGTCCCATTATGGCCGACTTGCGCCGGGGCCGAACAGTGGGCAGCATCACGCTATCCGTCCCCCGACAGCAAAGGCCTGCCTGCGTGACTGCCACTTCCGCCTTCGTCCGACCCTCCGCCTTCCGGCCGCCTTCCGCGGCTCCCTTGTCCGTCTTGCTCCGGGCCTGCGCGTTGGCCGCCGCGGCCGCGCTGCTGTCGGGCTGCGCCGGCGAAGCGCGCAAGCCGACGCCGGATGCCGCGCCGGCCATGTCTGGCGTGCCGCCCGGGGCGGTCCCTGCCACGCCGCAGGCGCCGCCGGCGATGCCGGCGCCCGTGCCCGCGCCGCTCCCGCCTGCCGCTGCCGGGCCCGTGAACGAGGCTCCCGCGGTCGCGCCCGATGCCCGCCAGGCCTTTGCCGACCTGATGGCGCGGCGTGGACTCGACCGCGGCCGGGTGCTGTCGGTGCTGGGCGAGGCGCGCTTTTCGCCCACCGTGGCGCGGCTGGTGCTGCCGCCGTCGTCGCCGTCGGTGCGCAGCTGGCCGCGCTACCGCGCCCGGTTCGTAGAAACCCGCCGCATCCGCGAGGGCATGGATTTCTGGGAAGACCATGCCGGCACGCTGGCGCAGGCCGAACGGCAGTACGGCGTGCCCGCCTCGGTGATCGTGGCCATCATCGGCGTGGAAACCTTCTACGGCCGCATTACCGGCAATTTCCGCATCCTCGACGCGCTCTCGACGCTGGCCTTCGATTATCCGGCGCAGGCGCGGTCCGACCGCAGCGATTTCTTCCGCGAAGAACTCGCCCAATTCCTGCTGTTGTGCGATGAAACCGGCATGGACCCGCTGGCGGTGCGCGGCTCCTACGCGGGGGCGATCGGACTGCCGCAGTTCATGCCAGGCAGCATCCGGCGCTTCGCGGCCGACGGCGACGGCGACGGCCGGATAGACCTGCTGAACAGTCCCGACGACGCGATCATGTCGGTTGCCAGCTTCCTGCTGCGGCATGGCTGGCAGGCGGGACAGCCGGTGTTCCTGCCGGTGCGCCTGCCGCCCGATCCGGCGGCGCTGGTGGACGGCGGACTCAGGCCGACGCTGGACTGGCCGCGCCTGGCGGCGGCCGGGGCGCGCCCCGCGCGCGGGGCCGACGAGGCCGCATGGCGCGATTGGCCGCTGGCCGTGATCGACCTGCTCGACGGCGCCACCGGGCGTACCGAATACCGGGTGGCGGCGCCGAACTTCTTCGCGATCACCGAATACAACCGCAGCTATTTCTATGCGGCGTCGGTAGCCGACCTCGCCGATGAACTGCAGCGCAGGCGAGAGTGATGCCCCTCGCGCAGGGTCAGTTGAAGACGCCGGTCGACAGATAGCGGTCGCCGCGGTCGCAGACGATGAAGACGATCGTGGCGTTGCTGAGTTCTTCGGCCACGCGCAGCGCGGCGACCAGCGCGCCGGCCGATGAGATGCCGGCGAAGATGCCCTCTTCGGCCGCCAGCCGGCGGGCCATGGCCTCGGCGTCGGCCTGGCTGACCGACTCGGTGCGGTCGACCGCGGCGGGGTCGAAGATGGCAGGCAGGTAGGCTTCCGGCCATTTGCGGATGCCGGGGATCTGCGACCCTTCGGTGGGCTGGGCGCCGACGACCTGGATCGCGGGGTTCTGCGACTTCAGGTAGCGCGACACGCCCATGATGGTGCCGGTGGTTCCCATGGCGCTGACGAAATGGGTGACTTCGCCGCCCGTGTCGCGCCAGATCTCGGGGCCGGTGCTCTCGAAATGCGCCAGCGGATTGTCGGGATTGGCGAACTGGTCGAGCACCTTGCCCTTGCCTTCGGCCTGCATCTTGAGGGCGAGGTCGCGCGCGTATTCCATGCCGCCTTCGGAAGCCGGCGTCAGGATCAGTTCGGCGCCGTAGGCCGTCATCGCCGCGCGGCGCTCCAGCGACAGGTTGTCGGGCATGATGAGCAGCATGCGATAGCCGCGGATCGCGGCCACCAGGGCCAGGCCGATGCCGGTGTTGCCGCTGGTGGCTTCGATCAGCGTATCGCCGGGCTTGATCTCGCCGCGCGCCTCGGCGCGGGTGATCATCGACAGGGCCGGGCGGTCCTTGACCGAACCGGCCGGGTTGTTGCCTTCCAGCTTGCCCAGGATGACATTGCCGCGCGCCGCGTTGGCCGCGCCGGGAATGCGCTGCAGGCGGACCAGCGGCGTGTTGCCGATGGTCTGTTCGAGGGTCGGATAGCTTTTCATGGACGAATGATAACCCCGCGGGGATCGGCGCAAGCCGATATCCCCTGCGGCCATGTGGCGTCCCGGCGCGCGGGGATTCCGGCGGCGGCGCGGCCCGCCATGGTCCGGCCCGCCGGCATCAGGCTTACCGGCATCAGGCTTACCGGCGCCGGGCCTACCGGGGCTCTGGCCTGCCGGTGCGGCCTGGCCGCGCCTTGGCGGACGGCCGCGCCTTGGTGGACGAGGGGGCGCGGCGGACGGCGGGCGGCGTGTTGACGATGACGCGGGGGCCGGCCGGCGCCGCGCCGTCGAGCGCGAGCCCGGCCTCCCGCAGGCGCTGCAGCCGCCGGCTGCCCAGCCCGCGCACGCGGCCGGCCAGGTCGCCATAGGAGTGGAATGGGCCGCCGCGGTCGCGCTCGCCCACGATGTCGGCGGCCGTCTTGGGCCCGATGCCGCGCACGGATTCGAGTTGCGCCGCGCTGGCGGTGTTGGCGTCGACCGCGGGCGCGGCGCCGCCGGCGGCGGCCAGGCCCAGGCCGGCCACCAATGCGAGGCCGCCGGCGTAGCGCCGGGCACCGGGCCGCGGCGCGGCACGCGAGGCGATGACCGGCGCCGTACGCGAGGCGGTGCCAGGCTTCGTGCGCGAGGCGATGCGGGGCGCGGCCGGCGCGGCGACGATGGGCGTGGCGACGGTCGAAAACAGGAAAGGATTCATGGCGGACTCCGGAAAAAGGGCGAAGGTGGCGAAGCGCCGTATCGGGCGCTGTGCCACTGTGCCGCGCCCCGCCGCCGCGCGCCGCGTCCGCGCCGGGAAATGTCAGGCCGGGGTACTACGTACGTACGCGGTCCTCGCCCTCCCCCAGACTGCCCGCCATCGCTGACGCCTCGTCATCGGAGATATGCCGCGGCGGCGGGGAAACGCCCCGTAAATTGTATGTACCATTCGTACAAAACATCGGAGCCGAGGAGGAGACGCATCGATGACGCCCTGGGAAGAACTGGCTGTCGGCACCGAAACCGGCCGCATCACGCTGACGGTGACGGCCGCCGCGATCGACGAATACAACGCCGCCACCGGCGACACCCACCCCTGGTTCGCGGCCGGGGCGGCCGCCGACTCGCCCTACGGAACCCGCGTCGCGCCGCCCGACATGCTGCCCAAGCTCGCGATGGACGCCTTGTTCCAGGACTTCCTTGGCCGCGTGGTGGGCCGCAATATGCGGGCCAAGCAGGAGTTTTCCTTCCATGCCCCGCTGCCGGTGGGCAGCGTCGTCACTGCCGTCGGCCACCTGGTCGAGCGCTACGAGCGGCGCGGCAAGCGTTTCATCACGCTGGAGGGCACGTTCCGCGACCAGGACGGCCGGGTCGTGCTGGTCGACCGGCGCACCCAATACATCCCCCAACCGGCCCCCGGCCCCGCCTCCCATGACGCACGTTGACTCTCGCCCGGCGAAGGAATTCGCGCTGCTGCGCATCGGCATCACCGCCGAGCAGATGATGCGCTACTCCGGCACCGGCGGCATCCACGGCGACGACGCCGCCGCGCGGCGCGTCGGCCTGGCCGGCGCCGTCGTGCAAGGCGGCCAGCTCGCGGCTTTCCTCGGCCAGATGCTGGTCAGGACCTTCGGGCGCGGCTACCTGGAGGGAGGGCGGATCGCCCTGACCTTCGTCAAGCCGGTATCCGCCGGCGACGAGCTGAGCACCCATGGCGAAATGCTCGAACTGATCATGGAAGACGGCCGGGCGCGCCAGCACTGCAAGGTATGGCTGGAAAACCGAAACGGGGAAGTGGTCACGACCGGCACCGCCAGTGCCTGGCTCGCCTGAACCGCGAACGGAAAGCAAGGCCGGCCGAAAAAAGGAGGAGAACTCATGCACATCGTCGCAAAGCTGTCCCTGCTGTGTCCGGCGCTCGCGGCCACCGCCTGCATCGCAACGGCGCGGGCGGCCGACGCCTATCCGTCCCGGCCCCTGCGCCTGGTCGTGGGTTATGCCGCCGGCGGCGGCGCCGACACCGCGGCGCGGGTCGTGGCGCAGGCGCTCGGCAACGATCTCGGCCAGGCCGCGGTGGTGGAGAACAAGCCCGGCGGCAGCGGCGTCATCGCCGTGGGATCGGTGGCCAAGGCGCCGGCCGACGGCTACACCTTGCTCGTGATCAGCGCCGGCGAGCTCGTCCAGCCCCTGCTGCGCGACGATCTTTCCTACGACTTCCAGAAAGACCTGGTGCCGGTGGCCTTCCTCGGCATTTCGCCGTTCGTGCTGGTGGTCCATCCGGCAGTGCCGGCCAGGACGGTGGCCGAACTGGTCGCCTACGGCAAGTCGGCGCCGGGCAAGCTCAACTTCGGTTCCTCGGGCGTCGGCACCTCGCCCCATCTGGCGGGCGAGCTGTTTTCCATGATGTCGGGCACGCCCATGGCCCATATTCCGTACAAGGGCGGCGCGCAGGCGGCCAACGCCACCATGTCGGGCGAGATACAGGTCAGCTTCCCGGCCGCCACCTCGGCCCTGCCGCTGGTGCAGGCCGGCAAGGTGCGCGCGCTGGCCGTCACCACGCTGCAGCGCACCGCCTTCATGCCCGAGCTGCCGACGCTGGACGAACTGGGCCTGAAAGGCTTTCACCGTTCGAGCTGGTACGCGGTGATGGCGCCGGCGGGCACGCCGCCCGCAACCATCGCCACGCTGAACGAGGCGGTCAACCGCGTGCTCAAGGATGCCGGCGTGCGCCGCGCGCTCGAAGGCCAGGGCATCGAGCCGGGCGGCGGGTCTGCCGCGGCGCTGGGGGACATGATCCGGACCGAGATGAAGCAGAACGAGCAGATCATCGAGAAGGCCGGCCTGAAAAAGGCTTCCTAGCGCCATCCCGCGGCGCATCCGGCCAACCCTGTGCGGCCGGCTAGGCGCCCGCCCCGCTCCCCTGCCCGTGCAGTTCGCGCACGTACTCGGCCACGCCTGTCTGCACATCGCGCATCGGCGCGGCATAGCCGGCGGCGGCCAGCTGGCTGGCGTCGGCCTGGGTGAAGCTCTGGTAGCGGCCTTTCAGGTCGTCGGGAAACGGCACGTAGCGGATCAGCCCTTGCGCCACCAGCTGGTCCAGCGGCAGCGCCGCTTCGCCGCGCAACTGGCGCAGCGTGTTGACCACCGCCTGCGCCACGTCGTTGAACGGCTGGGCGCGGCCCGTGCCGCAGTTGTAGATGCCCGACGGCCCGCCCTTGTCGAGGAAGTGCAGGTTGACCGCCACGGCGTCGTGCACCGAGATGAAATCGCGCTGCTGGCCGCCGTCGGCATAGCCGTCCCAGCCGCCGAACAGGCGCACGTGGCCCTCGGCCAGGAACTGGTTCATGTTGTGGAAGGCCACCGACGCCATGCGCCCCTTGTGCTGCTCGCGCGGCCCGTACACGTTGAAGTAGCGCAGTCCCACCACCGGCGCCGTCAACGCGGCCAGCCGGCGCCGCAGCACCTGGTCGAACAGGAATTTGGAATAGCCGTACACGTTGAGCGGGCGCTCGTTGCGCGGATCCTCGGCATAGACGGGGCCGGCGCCGTACACCGCGGCCGACGACGCGTAGATGAACGGCAGGCGGCGCGCCTGCGCGTACTCGAACAGCTCCAGCGTGACGCGGTAATTGTTGTCGAGCATGAAACGGCCGTCGCGCTCGGTGGTGTCCGAGCACGCCCCCTGGTGCAGGATGGCATCGACGGCGGGCAGCGAGCCGGCCGCCACGCGGCGGCGGAAATCATCCTTGTCGAGATAGTCGGCGATCTCGCAATCGGCCAGGTTGACGAACTTGTCGCCTTGCAGCAGATCGTCCACCGCGATGATGTCGCGCTCGCCGCGGCGGTTGAGCGCCTTGACCAGATTGCTGCCGATGAAGCCGGCGGCGCCGGTGACGATGATCATGATGCGCTCCTTGCGCTATGCGGGCCGGCCCAGTCCTGGGAAGCCGCGTCGAGCTCGGCCGGCGTGACGATGGAGGTGCCCAGCTTGCCGACCACCACGCCGCCGGCCAGGTTGGCCCAGCGCATGGCGCTGTGCAGGTCGAGCCCGGCAGCGCGCATCACGGCCAGCGTGGCGATTACCGTGTCTCCTGCGCCCGACACGTCGAACACTTCGCGGGCCTGCGACCCCACGTGGTCGCGCCCCTCGGCGGTATAGAGCGTCATGCCGTGCTCGGAACGGGTGACCAGCAGGGCTTCCAGCTCCAGGGTTTCGCGCAGGCGCTGGGCGCGCGCGGCCAGGTCGTCCTCGTCGCGCCAGCGGCCCACCGCGTCGCGCATCTCGGACTGGTTGGGCGTGACCACGGTGGCGCCGCGATAGCGTGCGTAGTCGTCGCCCTTGGGATCGACCAGCGTCACGCGGCCGTGTTCGCGGGCCAGCGTCACCAGCCGTTCGACGCTGCCGAGCACGCCCTTGGCGTAGTCCGACAGCACCACCACGTCGTGCGCCGCCACCAGCCGGGCGAACGCGCGCTCGACCTCGTCCAGCACGGCGGGCGCCGGCGCCTGTTCGAAATCGACCCGCAGCAGCTGCTGCTGCCTGCCCAGCACGCGCATCTTCATCGTGGTGGGAACCGACGCATCGGCCACCAGTTCCGCGCGCACGCCGGCCTGGGCGCACAGGCGGGCGATGGTGGCCCCCGACTCGTCGTTGCCGACGATGCCGACCAGCGTGACCTGGGCGCCGAGCGCCGCGGCATTGCGGGCGACGTTGGCCGCGCCCCCAAGGCGGTCTTCGCTGCGCGACACGTGCACCACCGGCACCGGCGCCTCGGGCGATATGCGGTGGACTTCGCCGAACCAGTAGCGGTCCAGCATGACGTCGCCGACGACCAGCACGCGGGCGGCGCCGCGCTGCGCGTCGGACGGGAGGACTTGGCCGGCAACGGTCGCGGGATCAGGCATCCAATTCTTCCAGACGTTTGGGCGAGTAGGTTTCCCAGGCGTTGCAGCCGGGGCATTGCCAATGGAAGCGCCGGGCCTTGAAGCCGCAGGCGCTGCAGGCATAGCGGTCGAGCCGCTGGGTGTGCTTGTGGATCAGGCTGCGCATCAGCGTTGCGTCGTCCAGCGGCAGCCAGGCGTCGGGCTCGCCGCCGGCCACCTGCACCGGGGCGCCGTGGCTGGCGATGCGGGCTTCCAGCAGGCGGTCCAGGCCGAGCAGCGAGGGATTGCGCTGCAGGGCGGCGCGGGCGAAAGCCCACGCCTGCGGCAGGCCGCGCAGCGTGCGCTGGGCCTGGAAAATCGCGTTGAACAGGTCGAGCGACGGAAAGCGCTGGTAATGGGCTTCCAGTTGGTCGAGCGCCTGGTTCTCGGTGCCGTCGGCGCGATGATTGGCCAGCAGCTGGTCCGCCACCAGCCCGGCGTAGCTGGGGTGCGCGGCCAGGATGGATTCCAGGTGCAGGCGCTGGGCGCGCAGGTCGCCCTCGCGCAGCGCCAGGTCGGCCCGCATCATCGCGATCCGCACGTGGGGCACGGCATCGCTGCCCTGCTGCGACTGGATCGAAGCGTGGGTGGCCGCGTCGAGCGCCGCGTGGGCTGCGTCCAGGTCGGGCACCGGCGCGTTGAGCGCGGCCAGCGCCTCTTCGCAGTGGAAATGCACCGCCTGCGGCACCGGCTCGTCGATCAGTCCCTGCAAGGCCTGTACCGCCTGGATGGCGCGCGGCCAGTCGCGCTCGGTTTCATGGATGCGGATCAGCGCGCGCAGCGCGTCGGGCGCATAGCGCGTGGGCTTGAGCTGTTCGAACGCCGCCTCGGCGCGGTCCAGCATGCCGGCCCGCAGGTAGTCCTGCGCCAGCTCGTTCAGCGCATGCTCGCGCTGGGCCGACGGCAGGTCGGCACGCTGCAGCAGGTTCTGGTGCACGCGGATGGCGCGCTCGATCTCGCCGCGCCGCCGGAACAGGCTGCCGAGCGCGAAGTGCAGCTCGGTGGTTTCGGGATCGAGCTTGGCGACTTCGATGAAGGCGTCGATGGCGCGGTCATGCTGCTCGTTGAGGAGGAAATTCAGGCCGCGGAAATAGGAGTCGGGCAGGCTGCGGTTCTCCGACAGCATCTGCCGGATGTCGACGCGGGCCGCGATCCAGCCCAGGCCGAACAGGATCGGGATGGCGATCAGCCACCAGGGTTCGAAATCCACGATGGCGCGGCCTTACATCGGGGTGATGGGAACCAGCACGTCGGGCGACGGCGCGGTATCGGCCGCCTGCGCGCGGTCGGCCGCCGCGGCGCGGGCGCGCTCCAGCTCGCGCCGCAGCGTGGCCGTCTCGCGGCGCCGGCGCAGCACGCCCGGCACCGTCAGCAGCAGCCCGAATACCGTGCCGACCACGAAGCTGCCCAGCATCACCACGATCAGCGGCACTTCGCTGATGAACTGGTCGGCGAAGAAAAAAACGTTCACCTTCTCGGTGTTCTTGAGCGCGAACAGCAGGACGACGACGAACACCAGCAGCCGCAGTACCCATACGAGGTATCGCATTGGAGGTCTCCCCGGGAAATGAACGATGACGCGATTGTATGCTGGCGCGCGGCGACCGGTCCGGCCACGGGCCCGCCAGGCTTTTCAAACTTTCAGAATGGCATCGCTATAGCGAGCGACCTGGACATCGTGCGTCACCAGGCGCATCGATTCGGTCAGGGCCTGGGCGACCAGGATGCGGTCGAATGGGTCCTGGTGGTATGCGGGCAGCTCTTCGACGGCGATGGCGTGCTCGGCGCCGATGGCCAGTAAACGGTAACCCGAATCACGGAAATAACGCATCGCCTGGCGCCCTGAAACCGGCATGTCGCCCCGCCCCAGCGAGTGCTTGATGGAAATTTCCCATAGGGTCGCGGCGCTGATCCATATCGCGGCCGACGGCGCCATAATCAGGTCGCGCGCAATAGCAGGCAGCCTGGGGCTATCGGTGATGGCCCACAGGGCGATATGGGTGTCGAGCAGCAGGTTCAAGACCGCCGCCCCCCCGTAAATAGCCGCCCGACTTCGTCATTATGGGCGTCGATAGAGTCGGGCACCTCGAATTCGCCCTTGGCAATACCGAGGCGGCGCTCCACCGGCGCCGCATCGATGGGTACCAGCTTGGCGACCGGACGTCCGTTGCGGGCGATGACGATTTCCCGCTCGCGTCCCGTTTCGATGTCCTCCACAAGGCGGGAAAGCGACGACTTGGCTTGCAGCATGTTGACTGGCTGCATGGCGGACTCCTTCCTATCGAGGCGGGTATGGTCTAGTCTAGTCTGGCTAATGATGGAAATCAACGGCACGTTTGCGTGGCAGCCGCGCCGGCCCTACATCGGATCCTCCAGGTCGACGCGCAGCAATTGCGCCAGCCGCGCCACGTGCGGGGTAAGGGGCCGTTCGCGGCTCAGGCCGACGAAGACCGTGCTGGATGGAAACAAGTGCCGGACGTCGAGGGCGCGCAAGCCCTCGTCGCGCTCCGGTTCGAACGCGGAATCGGCCAGGATGGCGATGCCCAGGCCGCAGGACGCGTAGGTCTTGATGGTATCGGTGTCGCTGGTGCTGAGCGCGATGGTGGGCGTGAGCGAGGCCGCCTCGAAAATCTTCATGATCTGCGCGTAGGCCCCGTATTCGGGCCCGTAGGTGATGATCGGATAGGCGGCCAGGTCTTGCAGCGAAGGGTTCTCCTGGCCGAGCAGCGGATGGCCCGGCTTGGCCAGGACCACGCGGTGGATCTCGCCGATGGGATGGAAGGACAGTGAAGCGGGCGGCTGCGCCGGTGCCGTGGAAACGGAAAGATCGGCTTCGCCCGAGTTCAGCCAGCCCACGACCTGCGCGCCGTAGCCCTGGAGCAGGGTCAGGCTTACCCCCGGGTATTGCTGGATGAAGGCTTCGATCACCGGCGGCAGCAGGTATCGCGCATGGGTATGGGAAGTGGCGACGGTGACGCTGCCCCGCTCGCCCGCTGCAAAGCCTTCGGCCACCCGGTGCAGGCCTTCGAGCTGGTCCAGGGTGCGCTGGATCAGGGGTATCAAGGCGCGGCCGGCGGCCGTCAAACCCACGAACCGGTTGCGGCGACGCTCGAACAGTTCCACCCCGAGTTCGGCCTCGACGTTCTGCACGTGCCGGCTGATCCCGGGCTGGGAGGTATGCGCGTGTTCCGCCGCCGCCGTCACGCGGAAGCCGGCGGCGACGACGGCACGCACCGACTGTAGCTCATGAAGCTTCATTTTCATGCGGGAACTGAATCGATCCATCCGATTTTATTCTTGGACTGCATCGTAAACAAGAAATACAGTGCCAGCACGAAAACCGAATCGGAGACGCCATGGAAAAGACGCTTCAGCAATTTCTCGGGATCGCATGGCAGGAGCGCTCGGCCAAGCCTCGCGATCGCGGCCTGACGATGGTGATGGACAATGGCTGGCCCGTATCCTTCGTGGAAGGCATGCTGGACCAGTACGGCGCCTACCTCGACGTCGTCAAACTGTGGGATCCTCATCTGCGTGCCCCGGAGCGGGAAATCCGGCGCAAGATCGAGGCCTACCGTCGCCACGACGTGCGCGTCCAGCCCGGCGGCATCTTCATGGAAGTGGCCCGGCTGCAGGGCATCGAACGCGAAGTGATGCCGCGCCTGGCCGACCTGGGCTTCAACGTGATCGAGATCTCGGGCACCGCCACCGGCGCCGAGCGCGATCTGGACCAGGAAGCCGACCTGATCGGGCAGGCCCGGAAACTCGGCTTCGCGGTATTCGGCGAAGTAGGCAAGAAATTCCACGATGCTGACGCCACCCGCCGCAGCGAGGATGAAATCGATGAAGCTGCCACCATCCGCGAATTCCGCGCGCTGCTCGATGCCGGCGCCGAACGCGTGTACTGGGAAGGCCATCTTCTGCGCCGCGTCATGGGCGAAGAACCCGCGGAACTGCTGGCCAAGCGGCACCGTGGCACCGAACAGGTAATGCGGGTGGCACGGGAAATCGGACCGGAGCGCATCATGTTCGAGGTCTCGTCGCTGCGCCCCTTGCTCAATCGCCGCGTGCTGCAGTTCTGGCTGGTGACGCTGTTCGGCACCGAAGTGAACATCGGCAACGCGCGGCTCGAGGAACTCGGCTATCTGGAGGCGCTGCGCTCGGGCAGCCACCCGGTCCACGGCTTCGGCCGGGCCGGCGATTACCCGTGGATCCGGGCATACGAAGAAGGCCGCCCGGCGGACTACGCCTGGTGGGCCGAGGCACTGCAGCGCTGAACGATGAGCGGCCAGTCCGCGGCGGACGGCAGCAGGCAATAAAAGAGAGGAGACAACCATGAAGCACAAGCTGTGGATCGGCCTGCTCGCCCTCTGGGCCGGCGGCGCCCTGGCGGCGGACGCCTACCCGTCGCGGCCTCTGACCCTGATCGTGCCGTTCACGCCAGGCGGCGGCACCGACATCATGGCGCGCCTGATCGCCGAGAAGCTGACCCGCAGCCTGGGCCAGCCGGTGGCGGTCGAGAACAAGCCGGGCGCCGGCGGCACGCTCGGCACCGACATTGCGGCCCGCGCCGCGCCGGACGGCTATACGCTGATGCTCGGCTCGATCAGCACGATCAGCCTGAACCCGAGCCTGTACACCAACCTGGCGACCAATCCGCTGACCGATCTGGCGCCCGTCAGCCTGATCGGATCGACGCCGAGCATCCTGGCGGTACCGAAAACGCTGCCCGTGTCTTCCGTGCAGGAACTCATCGCGCTGGCCAAACAGAAGCCGGGCAGCGTGAACTTCGGGTCGGCCGGCGCTGGCACGTCGCACCATCTTGCCGGCGAGCTGTTCAAGATGCAGGCCAACATCCAGGCCACCCACGTGCCGTACAAGGGCTCGGCCCCCGCCTTGCTGGGGCTGACCCGCGGCGACGTGCACATCCTGATCGCCAACATCCCCTCGCTGCTGGGGGCGATCCAGGCGCAGCAGATCAAGCCGCTCGCGGTCACCAGCCTGGAACGATCGTCCCTGTTCCCCGAGTTGCCCACCGTATCGGAATCGGGCCTGCCGGGCTTCGAAGTCATCGTCTGGTACGGCGTGTTCGCGCCGCGCGGCACGCCGGAACCGATCGTCACCCGCCTCAATGCCGAAATCCGCAAGGCGATCGAAATGCCCGACGTAAAGAAGCGCCTGGCCACCGAAGGCGCCGAGCCTCTCAGCGCCAGCCCGCAGGCGTTCGCACAGCGGATAAAGAGCGACTACGAGAAGTGGAAGAAGGTCATCCAGGCCGCCGATGTGAAGCTGGAATAGCGCCCAGGTACCGCGCGCGGACAAGAAAAAACCCCGCCAGCGTTGCCACCGGCGGGGTTCACGGCATGACGGACCGGCTATGCGTCGGCCGGCCCTTCGTCCTGCATGTCGACGCGCTCGCGCAATTCCTTGCCGGCCTTGAAGTGCGGCACCCGCTTTTCGGGCACCAGCACGCGTTCGCCGGACTTGGGATTGCGGCCGATGCGCGGCGGGCGCTGCGACAGCGAGAAGCTGCCGAAGCCGCGGATCTCGATGCGATGCCCTTCGGAAAGGGACTGCGCCATCGCATCGAGGATGGTCTTGACGGCATAGTCGGCATCCTTGGCCACCAGCTGGGGATAGCGGGCGGCCAGGCGGCCGATCAGTTCGGACTTCGTCATGGATTTCATGCAATCTTCCATGGCGCTATGCGCCGCTGCCCCGCCCATCGCCACCCCACCCAGGATGCCGCGGATCCGGCTCCGCCGGTCCGCAGGCATCGCCCCCTGGGGGCGCGCGAAGCGCGTAGGGGGGTCAGTTACTTTCGCGCTGGTCCAGCTTGGCCTTGAGCAGGGCACCCAGGTTCGTGGTACCCGACGAGGCGCTGGCGTCCGACATGCGCTGGATGGCTTCGGCCGTCTCGGCGTTGTCCTTGGCCTTGATCGACAGCTGGATCGAACGCGTCTTGCGGTCGATGTTGAGGATCATGGCGTCGATGTTGTCGCCGGCCTTGATCACGGTGGAAGCGTCTTCCACGCGGCCCTGCGAGATTTCGGAAGCGCGCAGATAGCCTTCGACGTCGACCGACAGCGTGACCACGGCGCCCTTGGGCTCGACCGACTTGACGGTGCCCTGCACCACCGCGCCCTTGTCGTGCGTGGCGACGAAGTTGGTGAACGGGTCGCCTTCCAGCTGCTTGATGCCCAGCGAGATGCGTTCCTTCTCGGTGTCGATGCCGAGCACGACCGCGTCGACCTCGTCGCCCTTCTTGAAGTTGCGCACGGCTTCCTCGCCGGACTCGCTCCACGACAGGTCGGACAGGTGGACCAGGCCGTCGATGCCGCCGGGCAGGCCGACGAACACGCCGAAGTCGGTGATCGACTTGATGGCGCCACGCACGCGGTCGCCGCGCTTGTGGTTGATCGCGAACTCTTCCCACGGGTTCGGGCGGCACTGCTTCATGCCCAGCGAGATGCGGCGGCGGTCTTCGTCGATCTCGAGCACCATGACTTCGACTTCGTCGCCCAGCGTGACGACCTTCTTCGGATCGACGTTCTTGTTGGTCCAGTCCATTTCGGACACGTGGACCAAGCCTTCGATGCCGGCCTCGACCTCGACGAAGGCGCCGTAGTCGGTCAGGTTGGTGACCTTGCCGAACAGGCGGGTGCCCTGCGGATAGCGGCGCGCCAGGCCCACCCACGGATCTTCGCCGAGCTGCTTGACGCCCAGCGACACGCGGTTCTTTTCCTGGTCGAACTTCAGCACCTTGGCCTGGATTTCCTGGCCGACGCTGAGCACTTCCGACGGGTGGCGCACGCGGCGCCAGGCCAGGTCGGTGATGTGCAGCAGGCCGTCGATGCCGCCCAGGTCGACGAACGCGCCGTAGTCGGTGATGTTCTTGACCACGCCGTTGACGATCGCGCCTTCGTGCAGGGTTTCCAGCAGCTTCTGGCGCTCTTCGCCCATGTTGGCCTCGAGCACGGCGCGGCGCGACAGCACCACGTTGTTGCGCTTGCGGTCGAGCTTGATGACCTTGAATTCGAGGGTCTTGCCTTCGTACGGGGTGGTGTCCTTGACGGGACGCAGGTCGACCAGCGAACCCGGCAGGAAGGCGCGGATCGCGTTGGTCATGACCGTCAGGCCGCCCTTGACCTTGCCGGTGATGGTGCCGGTGACCAGGTCGCCCGACTCCAGCGCCTGCTCGAGCTGCAGCCAGGCAGCCAGGCGCTTGGCGCGGTCGCGCGACAGCACGGTGTCGCCGTAGCCGTTTTCGAGGGCGTCGATCGCGACCGAGACGAAATCGCCTTCGGACACTTCGAGCTCGCCCTTGTCATTCAGGAATTCTTCGATCGGGATCAGCGCTTCGGACTTCAGGCCTGCGTTGACCACGACGAAATTGTGGTCGATACGCACCACCTCGGCGGTGATGACTTCGCCGGATTTCATTTCCTGGCGTTTGATGCTCTCTTCGAACAGCGCTGCAAAACTTTCTTCGCCGGAGGCGGGGGTTTGAGGAACCGAAGACATTGTCTGTGTTACCGGGTTACGCACTTCGTGGGGGCGGACGAGACATTCGTCCTCTGACCACCCAGTCGGTGGAGTCGAACAACCTCATTGCTGAGGGCCAAATTCAAATACATGCTTGCTGCGGGACTATGCGGACCGGGCGCGCCACCATGCCAGGACTTGCGCCACCGTCTGGTCGATCGTCAGGTCGGAGGAATCGAGCTTGAGCGCATCGGGCGCCGCAACGAGCGGTGCGCTGGCGCGCTGGGCATCGCGCGCATCGCGCGCTTCCAGATCGCGCAAAAGGGTATCAAGGTTAGCCGAAAAACCCTTTTCGATCAACTGCTTATAGCGTCTTTCGGCGCGCGCGCGGGCGCTGGCCACCAGGAACACCTTCAGGTCGGCATCGGGGAACACCACCGTGCCCATGTCGCGGCCATCGGCCACCAGGCCGGCCGGCTCGCGGAACGCGCGCTGGCGGGCCAGCAACGCGTCGCGCACCGGCTGCAGGGCCGCCACCCGCGAGGCCAGGTCGCCCACGGCCTCGTCGCGGATGGCGTCGGTGACGTCTTCGCCCTCCAAGTAGATGCGGGCGCCGAAGCGTACGTCAAGCCCCCTGGCGGCGGCCGCCGCGGCGGCCACGTCGGCGGCGCCGATGCCGCGCCGCAGGCAGGCCAGCGCGGTCAGCCGGTAGAGGGCGCCGCTGTCGAGCACGTGCCAGCCGAGTTCCGCGGCCAGCCGGGTAGCGATCGTTCCCTTGCCGGAGGCCGTGGGGCCGTCGATGGCGATGACGGGCACGTGAGCGGTCATATTCATCGGCTAAGCCTGCACCAGGCCGGCGTAGACGTCGAAATACGACGGGAAGGTCTTGCTGACGCAGCCCGGATCCAGGATGCGCACCCCCACGCCGCCGAACGTGGCCAGGGAGAAGCACATCGCCATGCGGTGGTCGTCCCAGGTGCCGATGGCGGCCGGCCGCCAGCGCACCGGCGGCGTCACCACCAGGCTGTCGGCGGTGGCGGCCACGTCGGCCCCCAGTTTCTGCAATTCGGTCTGCATCGCGTGGATGCGGTCGGTTTCCTTCACCCGCCAGCTGCCGATGTTGCGCAGCCGGCACGGGCCGTCGGCGTACAGCGCCAGCACGGCGGCCGTCATCGCCGCGTCGGGGATCAGGTTGAAGTCGGCGTCGAACGCGCGCAGGCGCCCGCCGTCGGCCACGCGCGGGCCGCTGGCCTCGATCCAGTCGGGGCCGTAGCCGATCCGCGCGCCCATCTCCTGCAGGGTTTGCGCGAAGGCCACATCGCCCTGGATGCTGTCGCGGCCCACGCCGGTCACCCGCACCGGGCCGCCGCCGATGGCGCCCAGCGCCAGGAAGTAGGAGGCCGACGAGGCGTCGCCCTCGACCAGGATGCGGCCGGGCGAGCGGTAGGCGGCGCCGGCCGGCACCGCGAAGCGCCGCCAGCCCTCGCGCGCCACGGCCACGCCGAAGCGGGCCATCAGGTTCAGCGTCATGTCGACGTAGGGCTTGGAAATCAGGTCGCCGTCGACGTCGATGACGAAATCGGCGCCGGTGGCCGCGGTGGCCAGCGGCGCGGCCAGCAGCAGCGCGGTCAGGAACTGGCTCGATACCGAGCCCTTGACGCGCACCGGCGCGCCGGCGGCGAGCCGGCCGGTGCCGATGCGCAGCGGCGGATAGCCGGGCTGGCCTTCGTAGTCGATGCGGGCGCCGAGCATGCGCAGCGCGTCGACCAGGTCGCCGATCGGCCGTTCGTGCATGCGCGGCACGCCGCTCAGGCGGTAGTCGCCGCCCATCATGGCCAGCGCCGCCGTCAGCGGGCGGAAGGCGGTGCCGGCGTTGCCGAGGAACAGGTCGGCCCGGCGCACGGGGAAACGGCCGGACCCGGTTACCTCGGCCTGGCCGTCGTCCGCGCCGTCGACCACCTGCACGCCCAGCGCGCGCAGCGCCGCCAGCATGACCCGCGTGTCGTCGGAATCCAGCAGGCCCTCCAGCTGCGTGGCGCCGCCGGCCAGCGCGGCCAGCAGCAGCACGCGGTTGGAAATGCTCTTGGAGCCGGGCAGCGCGACGCTGCCGCGCGCGCTGCGCGCGGCGGGCAGGTCGATATGGGGCGGATGGCCGGGCTTGGCGGCAGTCTGCATGGTCGGGCGGGTCATTCCTGATTATCGGTCGAATCGGCCGCCCCGCGCAGGCCGGCCTCCCAACGGTGGCGCGCCTGCGACGCCGCGCGGATCAGCGCGCCGAGGATGTCGGCGTCGCCCTCGCGGATGGCGGTTTCGAAGGCTTCGAGCGTGCGCCGCACCTGCGCCGCTTCGTCCAGCACCGCCCGGCGGTTGGCGAGGAAGATGTCGCGCCACATGTCGGGCGAGCCGCCGGCGATGCGGGTGAAATCGCGAAAGCCGCTGCCGGCCAGGTCCAGGCGCAGCGCGGCGTCGGCGGCGCCGGCCACCTGCGCCATGTAGGCGAAGGCCAGCAGGTGCGGCAAGTGGCTGACCGAGCCGAGCGCGGTATCGTGGGTGTCGGCCGGCATCTGCCGCACCAGCGCGCCGCACGCCTGCCAGGCGTCGCGCACGCGGGCGACCTGGGCCGCCTGGTTTTCGGGCAGCGGCGTCAGGATCACCGTGCGCCTATCGTACAACGTCGCGTGCGCCGCGTCGGGGCCGCTGCGCTCGCTGCCGGCGATCGGGTGGCCCGGCACGAACTGGCCGATGCGCGCGCCCAGCGCCGCGCGCGCGGCCGCCACCACGTCCTGCTTGGTGCTGCCGGCGTCGGTAACGATGGCGTCGGCGCGCAGGTGCGGCGCCAGCGCCTCCAGCATCTGGCCGGTGGCGCCCACCGGCACCGAAAGCAGCAGCAGATCGGCGCGCGCGGCCGCCTCGGCCGCACTCACCGCCTCGTCGATCAGGCCCAGTTCGCGGGCGCGCGCCAGCGTTTCCGGGCGCCGGCCGACGCCCAGCACCCGGCCCACCGCGCCGGCGCGCCGCAGCGCCGCGGCGAACGAGCCGCCGATGAGCCCGACGCCGGCCACGGCCAGCACCGGGATATTGACGGCGGCGCCTGCCCTCGCCGCGCTCCCCGTCCCTGCTTCGGTCGAAGCGCCGGCCCCCCCGCCGGCGCTCACCGGAGCGCCCTCCGTCGAACCGGCCCCATCATGCCGAAAGCACCGCTTTCAGGGCGGCCAGGAAGATGGCGTTCTCTTCGGGCAGGCCGATGGAGATGCGCAGGAATTCAGGCAGCCCGTCGCCCACGACGGGCCGCACGATCACCCCGCGCTTGAGCAGTTCCAGGTTGATGCGGGCGGCGTCGCCCACGCGGGTCAGCACGAAGTTGCCGAAGCTGGGCACGAATTCGAGCCCGAGCGCGGCCAGCCCTTCGGTCAGCTGGCGGTAGCCGGCGCGGTTGACCTCGTAGCTGCGCTCCAGGAATTCGCGGTCGCGCAGCGCGGCGATCGCCGCGGCCTGCGCCATCGAATTGGTGTTGAACGGCTGGCGCACGCGGTTGAGCAGGTCGGTCGCGCGCGGCTGCGCCATTGCGAAGCCGAGCCGCAGCCCGGCCAGGCCGTAGGCTTTGGAAAAGGTGCGCGACACGATCAGGTTCGGGAAGCGGCGCACCCAGGCCGCCGAATCCACGCGCAGCTCGGGCGCCAGGAATTCGTTGTAGGCCTCGTCCAGCACCACCACCACGCGCTCGCCGTGGGCGGCATGAACGCCCTCCAGGAAGCGCTCGACCTCGGCCGCCGGCCGGAAGGTGCCGGTGGGATTGTTGGGATTGGCGATGAACAGCACCTGGGTGTCGGCCTGGATCGCGGCCAGCATGGCGTCCAGGTCGTGGCCGTAGTCGCGCGCCGGCACCATGATGTGGCGGGCGCCGGCGGCCTGGGTGGCGAGCCGGTAGACCGCGAACGCATACTGCGAATAGACGGCCGACTTGCCGGGCTCCAGGAAGGCGCGCGCCGCCAGTTCGAGGATGTCGTTGGAGCCGTTGCCCAGCGTGATCCACTCCGCCGGCACGCCGTAGTGCCCGGCCAGCACCGCCTTCAGCTCGAAGCCGTTCGGGTCGGGATAGCGGCCCAGGTCGGCCGCCGCCTGCGCCATCGCCGCGCGCGCCGAATCCGGCACGCCGAGCGGGTTCTCGTTGGAGGCCAGCTTGACGATCTTCGCGGGGTCGAGCCCGAACTCGCGCGCCAGTTCGGAAATCGGCTTGCCCGCCTGGTAGGCGGCCAGCGCGCGGATATGGGCAGGGGCCGGCAGCGCGTCGGCGGCCTGGTCGGAAACGGCGGTCATAGGATCTCACTCATTCTCGTGGAGGATCGCCCGGCTGGCGATCCGCGCGGCGCCTCAGGGACACCTCGGGTAGGAGCCCAGCACTTTGAAGAACGCCGCCTGCTGCTGCAGGGCGGCCAGCGCCGCCGCGACGTTCGGGTCTTCGCGATGCCCTTCGACGTCGACGTAGAAATAATATTCCCACTCGCCGGTGCGCGCCGGACGCGACTCCAGCCGGGTCATCGACACATTGTTCTCGGCCAGCGGCGCCAGCATCCGGTACACCGCGCCGGCGCGGTTCGGCACCGCCAGGATCAGGCTGGTCTTGTCGCGGCCCGAGCGCCCGGGGTCGGTCTGGCCGATGGCCAGGAAGCGCGTGCGGTTGTGCGGATCGTCCTGGATGCCGGCTGCGACGATGCCCAGCTTCCAGTGACGGGCCGCCTGCTCGCCGGCGATGGCGGCCAGCGACGGATCCTGCGCCGCCAGGCGCGCGGCCTCGGCATTGCTGGCGGCCGGCTCGCAGGCCAGCCCGGGATGATTGGCGGTGAGCCAGCCGCGGCACTGCGCCAGCGCCTGCGGATGGGCGAGCACGCGCGTGACGCCTTCCAACGTGCCGCTGCGCGTCATCAGGCAGTGGCGGATGTCGATCGAACGTTCGCCCAGCACCTTGACCGACGCCGTCAGCAGCAGGTCGAGCGTGCGGTTGACCGCGCCTTCGTTGGAATTCTCGACCGCCACCATGCCGAAATCGGCGCGGCCGGTTTCGACCGCGCGCACCACGTCGTCGAAGCTGGCGCAGGGCTGCGGCTCGATCGCATGGCCGAAATGCTCCAGCGCGGCCTGTTCGGAATACGTGCCCTCGGGGCCGAGGTAGGCCACGCGCGCCGGCTGCTCCAGCGCGCGGCAGGCCGACATGATCTCGGCCCAGATGGCCGCCACCGACGACGCCGGCAGCGGGCCGCCGTTGAGCTGCTGCAGCCGGCGGATCACCTGCGCCTCGCGCTCGGGGCGGAACACCGGCCCCTGCACGTGCTGCTTGGCCTCGCCCACCTGCAGCGCCGTGCGGGCGCGCTCGGTCAGCAGTTCCAGGATGCGGGCGTCGAGCTCGTCGATGCGTTCGCGCAGCGGCACGAGCTTCTTCATCAGGGCGTCATCCATGGCGGCGCTCGAACTCCTTCATGAAATCGACCAGGGCCTGCACGCCGGCCAGCGGCATCGCGTTGTAGATGGAGGCGCGCATGCCGCCCACGCTCTTGTGGCCCTTGAGCTGCAGCAGCCCGGCCGCATCGGCCTGGGCCAGGAATTCGGCATTGAGCGATTCGTCGTGCAGCAGGAAGGGCACGTTCATGCGCGAGCGCACCGACGGGTGCACCGGGTTGCGATAGAACGCGGTGCTGTCGAGGTAGCCGTACAGCAGTTCGGCCTTGGCGCGGTTGACGGCCTCGATGCCGGCCACCCCGCCCTGCTGCTTGAGCCACTTGAACACCAGCCCGGCGATGTAGATGCCGTAGGTGGGCGGCGTGTTGAAGCGCGAATCGTTGGCCGCCACCAGCGCGTAGTCGAAGGCCGACGGGCAGACCGGCAGCGCGTGGCCCAGCAGGTCTTTGCGCACGATGACCAGCGTCACGCCGGCCGGGCCGACGTTCTTCTGCGCGCCGGCATAGATCACGCCGGCGCGGGTCACGTCCATCGGCCGCGACAGGATGTGCGAGGAGGCATCCACCGTCAGCACGGTGTCGGGCGCGCCGAGCGAGGCCGGATCCGGCCATTCCATGAATTCGACGCCGCCGATGGTCTCGTTGCTGCACAGGTGCACGAAACTGGCCTCGGGCCGCACGTTCCATGTGGCGGGGTCGGGCATGTAGGTCCACGGCGCCTGCTCGCAGCCGTCGATCACGGCGCAGGACTGGCTGCCGGCGGCCATGCGCACGTCGCCGTAGCGCTCGGCCTCCTTGAACGACTTGGCCGACCACGAGCCGCTGACGACGAAGTCGGCGGCGCGCGCGCCGCGGCGGCCGATCAGGTTCAGCGGCAGGATGGCGTTCTCGCCCAGGCCGCCGCCCTGCATGAACAGCGCGGCGTAGTCGTCGGGAATCGACAGCAGCTCGCGCAGGTCGGCCTCGGCCTCGTCGCAGATCCGGGTGAACTGCTTGCCGCGATGGCTCATTTCCATCACCGACATGCCGCTGCCGTGCCAGTCGAGCATTTCCTCGGCGGCCTGCTGCAGCACCGGCTCGGGCAAGGCGGCCGGCCCGGCGGAGAAGTTGTACGGTCGTTTCTTCATGGCGGATTGGCGATGGAAATTGGCGGGACCGGCGCCCGGCGCCGTCATTCGGCGCCGGGCGCCGGGGCGGCGCCCGCGCCCTCGTCGGCGGCCGGCGCGGCGCCCGCGTCGGCTTCCTCGGTATCGGATTCGACCACGCGCTGCACGCCCGACAGCCGCGTGCCTTCATCGACGTTGATCAGCGTCACGCCCTGCGTGGCGCGGCCCATCTCGCGGATCTCGGCCACGCGGGTGCGCACCAGCACGCCGCCGGTGGTGATCAGCATGATCTCGTCGGCCGGGTCGACCAGCACGGCGCCCACCACCTTGCCGTTGCGCTCGGTGGTCTGGATCGCGATCATGCCCTTGGTGCCGCGGCCGTGGCGCGTGTATTCGCCGATCGGGGTGCGCTTGCCGTAGCCGTTCTCGGTGGCGGTCAGCACGCCCTGGGTTTCGCTGCCGGCCACCAGCAGCGCGATCACGGTGTGGCTTTCCTCCAGCGTCATGCCGCGCACGCCGCGCGCGGTGCGGCCCATCGGGCGCACGTCGTTCTCGTCGAAGCGCACGGCCTTGCCGGCATCGGAAAACAGCATCACGTCGTGCTTGCCGTCGGTGAGCGAAGCGCCGATCAGGTAGTCGCCGTCGTCCAGGTCGACCGCGATGATGCCGGCCTTGCGCGGATTGGAGAAGTCGGACAGCGGGGTCTTCTTGACCGTGCCCTTGGCGGTGGCCATGAACACGTAGTGGTCTTCGGAGAAGGCCTTGACCGGCAGCACCACCGTGATCTTCTCGCCTTCGGACAGCGGGAACATGTTGACGATCGGCCGGCCGCGCGAATTGCGCGTGCCCTGCGGCACTTCCCATACCTTCAGCCAGTAGACCCGGCCGCGGTTGCTGAAGCACAGGATGTGGTCGTGCGTGTTGGCGATGAAGAGCTGGTCGATCCAGTCGTCTTCCTTGGTGGCCGTGGCCTGCTTGCCGCGGCCGCCGCGTTTCTGCGCGCGGTATTCCGACAGCGGCTGGCTCTTGATGTAGCCGCCATGCGACAGCGTGACCACCATGTCGGTGGGCGTGATGAGGTCTTCGGTGTCGAGCTCGGTGGCGTTGCGCTCGATGTGGGAGCGGCGGGTGTCTTTCGCGTCGGTGCCGAACTCGGCCTTGATGGCGGCCAGCTCGTCGCCGATGATGGCCGTCACGCGCGCCGGCTTGCCCAGGATGTCGAGCAGGTCGGCGATGGCGGCCATCACGTCCTTGTACTCGCCCACGATCTTGTCCTGCTCCAGGCCGGTCAGGCGCTGCAGGCGCATGTTCAGGATTTCCTGCGCCTGGGTATCGCTGAGCCGGTACAAGCCGTCGTCCTGCATGCCGTAGCCGGCCGGCAGGTTCTCGGGCCGGTAGGCCTCGCTGCCGCCCTCGGCGCGCGACAGCATTTCGCGCACCAGCGACGAATCCCAGGCGCGCGCCATCAGCTCCTGGCGCGCGATGGGCGGCGTGGGCGCAGCCTTGATGATGGCGATGAAGTCGTCGATGTTGGCCAGCGCCACCGCCAGGCCTTCCAGCACGTGGCCGCGCTCGCGCGCCTTGCGCAGCTGGAACACCGTGCGGCGGGTGACCACCTCGCGCCGGTGCGCAAGGAAGTACTCCACCATCTGCTTCAGGTTCAGCAGCCGCGGCTGGCCGTCGACCAGCGCCACCAGGTTCATGCCGAAGGTGTCCTGCAGCTGCGTGTTCTTGTACAGGTTGTTCAGCACCACCTCGGGCACTTCGCCGCGCTTCAATTCGATCACCACGCGCATGCCGTCCTTGTCGGACTCGTCGCGGATGTCGGAAATGCCCTCGACCTTCTTTTCGTTGACCAGCTCGGCGATCCGTTCCAGCAGCGAACGCTTGTTGACCTGGTACGGGATCTCGTCGACCACGATGGCCTGGCGGCCGCCGGCGCGGTCGACGTCTTCGAAATGGGTCTTGGCGCGCATCACCACGCGGCCGCGGCCGGTGCGGTAGCCTTCGCGCACGCCCGACATGCCGTAGATCGTGCCGCCGGTGGGGAAATCGGGCGCCGGGATGATCTCGATCAGTTCATCGACCGTGCATTCGGGGTTGCGCAGGCAGAACAGGCAGCCGTCGATCACCTCGGCCAGGTTGTGCGGCGGAATGTTGGTGGCCATGCCGACGGCGATGCCCGAGCTGCCGTTGACCAGCAGGTTGGGCAGGCGCGAGGGCAGCAGTAGCGGTTCTTTTTCGCTGCCGTCGTAGTTGGGGCCGAAATCGACGGTTTCCTGGTCGATGTCGGCCAGCAGTTCGTGGGCGATCTTCGACAGGCGGATTTCGGTGTAGCGCATGGCCGCGGCGCCGTCGCCGTCGACCGAGCCGAAGTTGCCCTGGCCGTCGATCAGCATGTAGCGCAGCGAAAACGGCTGCGCCATGCGGACGATGGTGTCGTAGACGGCCTGGTCGCCGTGCGGATGGTATTTACCGATCACGTCGCCGACGATGCGCGCCGACTTCTTGTAGGCCCGGTTCCAATCGTTGTTGAGTTCGTGCATGGCGTACAGCACGCGGCGGTGGACCGGCTTGAGGCCGTCCCGCACGTCGGGCAGCGCGCGGCCCACGATCACGCTCATGGCGTAGTCGAGGTAGCTGCGGCGCATCTCCTCTTCAAGGGAGACCGGAAGCGTTTCCTTGGCGAAGGAATCCATGGGCAGACTGCTGGAAGGCGAAGCTCGTGAGTTTAGCACCCCGGCCCCCGGCCGCTCCGTGCTGTAATACCCGCACCGCCTCCGTAGCCGCCGCCATGCCCATCCCGCCCGACACCGCGACCGACGCCACGCTGCTGCTGCCCGACTGGATCATCCCGGTCGAACCCGCCGCCACGGTGCTGGCCGGCCACGGGCTGGCGCTGCGCGGCGGCCGCATCACCGCCATCGCGCCGCACGCCGAACTGGCGCGCCGCTACCCCGGCGCGCCTGCCCGCACGCTGCGCGGGCAGGTACTGATCCCGGGCCTGGTCAATCTGCACGCGCACGCGGCCATGAGCCTGCTGCGCGGCGCCGGCGACGACCTGCCGCTGATGACCTGGCTGCGCGAACGCATCTGGCCGCTCGAAGGCAAACTGATGTCGCCCGAGTTCGTCTACGACGGCAGCGTGCTGGCCTTCGCCGAAATGCTGGCCGGCGGCGTCACCTGCTGCGCCGACATGTATTTCCATCCCGACGAGGTGGCGCGCGCCGCGCTGGCGGTCGGCCTGCGGGCCACCGTCGGCATGACGGTGATCGACTTCCCCACGCCCTACGCGTCCGATGCCGACGACTACCTGGCCAAGGGCCTGGCCGCGCGCGAGCAATTCCGCGACGAACCGCTGCTGCGCTTCATGTTCGCCCCGCATGCGCCTTACACCGTGGGCGACGCCGCTCTCTCCCGCATCGGCGAACTGGCCGAAGAACTCGACGTGCCGATCGCCATCCACCTGCAGGAAACCCGCGACGAGGTGGCCGAGGCGCTGGCCCGCACCGGCATGCGGCCGACCGCGCGGCTGGCCGCCCTGGGCCTGCTGTCGCCGCGCCTGATCGGCGTCCATGCCGTCCACCTGGACGCCGCCGACATCGCCCTGCTGGCCGGGCACGGCGCGCACGTTGCGCATTGCCCCGCCTCCAACCTGAAACTGGCCAGCGGCCTGGCGCCGGTCGGCGCGCTGCTGGCCGCCGGCGTCAACGTCGGCATCGGCACCGACGGCGCGGCCAGCAACAACCGGCTCGACCTGCTGGGCGATACGCGCCTGGCGGCGCTGCTGGCGAAAGGGCAGAGCGGCGATGCGGCCGCGCTGCCGGCGCACGAAGCGCTGCGCGCGGCCACGCTGGCGGGCGCCCGCGCGCTCGGCCGCGACGACGAAATCGGCTCGATCGAGGTCGGCAAGCGGGCCGACCTGGTATCGATCCGGCTCGACGCGGCACACCAATTGCCCGTGTTCGACGCCGCTTCGCACGTGGTTTATGCGGCCGGCCGCGAAGACGTCGAGGAAGTATGGATAGACGGCAATTCAGTTGCGAAAAAACTACAACTGATCAAAAGCTCGTCAAATAGAGAATTGAACGCGATATTGTGCCGAATTCAGCAGTGGCACCACCGCGCGGCCGCTATTATTTCTGGCACAAACCCTTACTTTTGCAGGGATGAGCAACAGTGAGGAAAGCCGGATGGAACGGGCCGGATGCTATACTGACCCCGTATTTGTCCATGTTGCGGCGGGGGTTCGCTGCGAGTTTCGTTTAAGCTAAGAGGAGAAACATGAACAAACGCTCCAAAGTTGGAATCTCTCTGGCGCTCGCCTTCGCTGCCGTGACGGCCTCGGGCGTGACCACTGCTGCACAAACCGGCAAGACCAACGACAACTGGGTGTCCGCCGGTGGTCCTCTCGTCAAAAACAGCACGGGCCTGTGCTGGCGCAATGGATTCTGGACGCCGGCCACCGCCGATCCGTCCTGCGATGGCGCGCTGAAGGTTGCGGCTGCTCCTGCCCCGACCCCGGCGCCGCCCCCGCCTCCTCCCGCGCCCGCTCCCGCTCCTGCCGTTCCGGTCAGCGAAAAGGTCACCTACTCGGCCGACGCGCTGTTCGACTTCGACAAGGCCGTGGTCAAGCCCGAAGCCCGTACCCGCCTCGACGAACTGGTCAACCAGATCAAGGGTATCAGCCTCGAAGTGGTGATCGCCGTCGGCCACACCGACTCGATCGGCACCGAAGCCTATAACCAGCGCCTGTCGGTGCGTCGCGCCGAAGCCGTGAAGGCCTATCTGGTCAGCAAGGGCATCGAAGCCAACCGTATTTACACGGAAGGCAAGGGCGAAACGCAACCCGTGGCCGACAACCGCACCGCCGCCGGCCGTGCCAAGAACCGCCGCGTCGAAATCGAAGTCGTCGGCAGCCGTTCCCGCTGAGCGGGATCGCGGCCACGGCCAGGGCTCCGCAGCCACGCTGAAGAGCCCTCGGCCGCAAGGCCGCCGGCGGCGCGCCTCGATCCGGCGCCGCCTGAACGAAACCCCGCAGGTTAGGCCACTGCGGGGTTTTTTTATTTTCCATGCTGCTTTTTCGGAGTCCCGCCATGAGCGCCCCGATCCCCTCCTCCGATACCGTCAACGCCGATGCCGCCGAACTCGCCAAATTCAGCGCACTGGCCTCGCGCTGGTGGGATCCGGAAAGCGAATTCAAACCGCTGCATGCGATCAATCCGCTCCGGCTGGAATGGATCAGCCAGACTGCGCAAGGCCTGGGCAATAAGCGGATACTAGACGTCGGCTGCGGCGGCGGGATTCTGGCCGAAAGCATGGCGGCGCGCGGCGCGATCGTTACCGGCATCGACCTGGCCGACAAATCGCTGAAAGTCGCGCGGCTGCACAGCCTGGAAACCGGGATTCAGGTGGATTATCGACGCGTGGCGGTCGAGCAGCTGGCGGCGGACCAGCCCGGCAGTTTCGACGTGGTCACTTGCATGGAAGTGCTGGAGCACGTGCCGGATCCCGAATCCATCATCCGCGCCTGCGCCGTATTGGCGCGGCCGGGCGGCCGGGTATTTTTCTCCACCATCAATCGCAACGCCAAATCCTTCCTGTTCGCGATCATCGGCGCCGAATACCTGCTGCAATTGGTACCGAAAGGTACGCATTCGTACGAACATTTCATCCGGCCCAGCGAATTGATCGGCGCGGCGCGCCGCGCCGGCCTGCAGCCGGAGGCGCTCAAGGGCCTGGAATACAACCCGCTGTCCAGGCGCTACAGCCTGACGGCCGATTGCAGCGTCAATTACATGGTCGCGCTGGAGCGGGTATGACGATGCCGATGAAACCGCTCGTCCTGTTCGACTTCGACGGCACCCTGGCCGATACCGCGCCCGACCTGGCAGCCGCCGCCAACCGGCAGCGGCTGCGGCGCGGGCTGGAGCCCCTGCCCTACGAGCGCCTGCGCCCGATGGCCTCGCACGGCGCGCGCGGGCTGCTGCGCGTCGCGCTCGGCATCACGCCCGAATCGCCGGGCTACGAGGCCGCCAGGCAGCAGTTCCTGGAAGACTATGCGCGCGACATCGCCGTGCATACGCGGCTGTTCCCCGGCGTGGTCGAACTGCTGGAGGCGCTGCGCGCCGATGGCTTGCGCTGGGGCATCGTCACCAACAAAATCACCCGGCTGGCGCTGCCGCTGGTGGATCACCTGGCGCTGGCCGAACACGCCGCGGTCGTGGTGTGCGGCGATACCACGCCGTTTTCCAAGCCGCACCCCGAGCCGCTGCTGCATGCGGCCCGCAGCGCCGGCGCGGCGCCGGCCAGCTGCGTATACGTGGGCGACGACCTGCGCGACGTGCAGGCCGGGCGCACGGCCGGCATGAAGACGATCGCGGTCGCCTACGGCTATAGCGGCGACGGCGAACCGGTCGCCAATTGGGGCGCCGACGCGGTGGTGCAGGCGGTCGCGGAGTTAAGGCCCGCTATTGAAACATTCCGTTTTCCGGGAATGTCCTGATCACGACCGGATGGCGCGGCGATTCGGCCGGTATACGGCAAGGCCGTTTTCTTAAAACCGCATGAAAATAAAAACCGCGGTTTTACGGACCGCGGTAATTACCCCGGGGTATTCGTTTCGTTTTCCGGGAATATCGCAGGGTTGCCCGGGCCGGGGAGTCCGGACGGCGTCTTCCGGGCTATCGTGCCGGGGCCGGCGGCGGCGCGTTGCCGGCCACCGTGACACGCGTCCAGCCGCCGCCGAGCGCCTTGTACAGGGCGACCCGGCTGGTCAGCCGCGCCAGCTGGATCGTGACCAGGGTCTGCTGCGCCGTATATAGCTGGCGCTGGGCGTCGAACACCGGGAAATAGTCGTCGACGCCGTTGTGGAATCGCATGTCCGACAGCCGGCGGTTTTCGACGATCTCGTCGATCAAGGCCTGTTGCGCGGCGGCCTGGCGGTCGTAGGTGCCACGCGCGGCCAGCCCGTCGGCCACCTCGCGGAAAGCCTGCTGCACGGTGCGCTCGTAGAGCGCGACATTGATGTCGCGCAGCGCCTGCGCCGCATCGAGATTGGCCTGGTTGGCGCCGCCGGTGAAGATCGGCACGCTGAGCTGGGGCGCCAGGGCCCAGGCGCCCATGCCGCCGCTGAACAGCCCGGCCAGCGTGCTGCTTGCCACGCCCACCGCCGCCGTCAGCGTAATGGTGGGAAAGAACGCCGCGCGGGCCGCGCCGATATTGGCATTGGCGGCGCGCAGGCGATGCTCGGCGGCGACGATGTCGGGCCGCTGTTCCAGCAGCGTCGACGGCAGCCCGGCGGGCAGCTCTGCCACCGAGGCATCGTCGAATTCGGGCGGCGGCATCAGGTCCTGGGGCAGCGGCCGCCCCAGCAGCACGCCTAGCGCGTTCTGGTCCTGGGCCACCTGGCGGCTGTATTGCTCGACGCCGACGCGCGCGGTTTCCAGCTGGGTCCGGGCACGGTGCATGTCGATGTCGGCCATGCCGCCGGCGCGCTGGCTGCGCGCGATCATGTCGACCGCCGACTGCTGCGTGTTCAGGGTCTCCTGGGAAAGCCTGAGCAGGGCCTGGTCGGCCTGCAGGGTCAGGTAGGCGCTGGCCACTTCGGCCACCAGGCTGATCTGCGCGCTGCGGCGCACCTCGGCTATGGCGAGGTACTGCTGGAGCGCCGCGTCGCGCAGGCTGCGCACGCGCCCGAACACGTCCAGCTCGAAAGCGCTGAAGCCGACGCCGGCCGTGAACTGGTTCTGCACGGCCTCCACGCCGGGCGCGCGCACGTCGGCCGGCACGTGCTGGCTGAGCAGCCCCACGTTGGCGCCGATGGCCGGAAACTGGGCCGCGCGCTGGATGCGGTATTGCGCCCGCGCCTGCTCGATGGACAGCGTGGCGATGCGCAGATCGCGGTTGTTGTCGAGCGCGATCTGGATCAGCCGGCGCAGCCGTTCGTCGCCGAAGAAGTCCTGCCATCCCAGGCTGGCCGCCGGCGTCGCGGTCGTCCGCGCGGTGCTGCCGGTATAGGCCGCGCCGGTGGGATATTTGTTCGGCACCGGCTGGGCCGGCCGCTGGTAGGCCGGCTGCATCGAGGTGCAGGCGGCCAGCGACAGCGACAGGGCCGCGCCGCCGCAGCGGGCGAGTTTGCGTTGCGTTCTGCTCATGTTCTTATTCCTTCGTCTTGGACCAGCTAGCCGGAGAAAGCGCGCTGGATCAGGCTGGCGATGGCCAGGCGCGGCCGGCCGCTGTCGGCAATGTTGTGCGCGGGCTGGCTGAACAACAGGCGGATCAGCCCATGGCGGGCCGCCATGTCGGGTTGCAGCGCGACGCCGAGCAGGCGGCCGTGCCTGCGCGCGACGGTGCATCGCATCCAGCCGACCGAACTCAGCCATACCAGGCCGGTGCTGCCGGGCGCGACGCTGTCCGCCTCGTCGCACAGCAGCGCCACGCCGTTGCACGACAGGTCGCGCGTCACGCAGCCCAGCTCGCGCGCCTTGCCGCCGGGGCCGTCCGGCAGCCGCAGCGATGCGCGCTCGCGATGCGGGAAACGCTCTTCCTTGCGTGGCCGCGGCAGCTCGAAGCACACCAGCAGCGAGGCCAGGTGCAGCACCATCGAAATCACCGTCCAGAAGACGTTGAACAGCAGCCCGGCGGCCGCCGCGTCGGCCGCCACCGCGCGCCCCAGGCCCAGCCCGGCCAGCGCGAACAGGCCGCCGTACAGCAGCGCGAACTTGCCGTGCACCACCAGCTTCGAGCGATCCAGGCCCTTGTTGGTGACCTTGAACGGCCGGCCGAAGGGCTTGAACAGCGCGCTGGCCAGCGTGGCGGTGACCGCCAGCGCGGCGACGATCTGGGTCACCTCGGTAAAGATCGGCAAGGCGCGCGAACCGGTGATCCAGATGCTGTAAGCCCAGTACAAGAGCAGCGCCGGCACGCCGTAGGCCAGGAACTGCAGCGGGTCGCCGTACAGCGTGGGCACGTCGAAATACCAGTACAGCAGCGGTCCGACCAGCAGCATCAACGTGAAGGGCCGGCTGATCCAGTGCAGCAGGCCGTGCACGTAGTGCAGGCGCTGCAGGAAGGTATAGCCGCGCCCGCGCAGCGGCCCGTCGGCGGTCAGCGCCACCTGGATGGTGCCCAGGCCCCAGCGGCTGCGCTGGCTGATGTACTCGGGCAGCCCTTCGGCCGACAGCCCCACGCTCAGCCGCTCGTTGAGCCAGCGCGTGACGTAGCCGTGCGGCATCAGGCGATAGGTGAGGTGGATGTCTTCGGTGACGGTGCCGGTGGGGAAGCCGCCGATCCGCGCCAGCGCATCGCGCCGCACCACGAACGAGGTGCCGATGCAGAACGCCGTGTCCCAGGCGTCCTTGGCCGGCTGCATCACGTCGAAGAAGGCGCGCTGCTCGTCCACCCAGCTCTCGCCCGAGCGCAGGTTGTACTGGATGGGGTCGGCGTTGTAGTAGAACTGCGGCGTCTGCACCACGCCCACTTCCGGATCGTCGAACAGGCCGATGGTGCGCAGCAGGATTTTCTTGTTGGGCGCGAAATCGGCGTCCAGCACCATGATGAACGGCGCGCCGCCGCCGAAGCGCTCGGCGCTGTGGCGCAGCCCGTTGTTCAGGTTGCCGGCCTTGGCGTGCGCATTGTCGGGACGCGTCACGTAATAGGCGCCGACCTTCTCGCAGAAGGCCTTGAGCCAGTCGCGCCGCGTATCGTCCAGCACCCAGACGCGGAAATTCGGGTAGTCGATCGCCAACGCCGAGACGATGGTCTTCTCCAGTACCTCGAGGCCTTCGTTGTAGGTAGCGATGAAGATGTCGACCGCCGGCACCTCGCGCGCCCGGCGCAGGCGCGCCTCGCCCGCGTCGGCGGCGGCGCTGTGGTCGCTGGTGCGCGTCAGCGTCACGATCGAGATCAGGGTGTAGGCGATGGTCAGGCTTTCGAAGCCGAAGAAGGCGTGCGCCCAGACGCTGGGGAAATCGAGCCGCCATTCCGGCAGCGTCACCTGCCAGCGCCAGGTGTAGTACACCAGCAGCAGCACGGCGGCCGCCGCGCCGAACAGCCAGCGGTCGGCGGCCCGCCGCCGGTCGCCGCGCAGGCACATGATGGCGATGAACAGCGCGCCGGCGTTGATCTCGACCAGCGTCGGCCCTTCCAGGAAGAATTCGAACATCATCGTTCCTTCGAGATGCCGGCCGCCGCGGTGCGGCGCCCGGCCGGTTGAAACGGGTTCCAGCCGGCCGCGGCGAGCGCGGCCCAGGCGGTCGCGCCCAGATGGGGCAGATGGAAATAGAAGAAGTCCTCGCCGGTCGAATCGGGCCCGATCGACAGGCCCGTGCTGACGCGCTTGGTCGGAGTGGCGAACAGCATCCCGGAGGGCGAGCGCTGCGCCAGCAGTAGCGGCCACAGGCTTTCGGCTTCGGCGTCGAGCCCGCTGGCGCGCAGCACCAGCGCCGCCTGGCCGGTGCCTTCGGTCCAGATGCCGTCCGGGTCGCCCTTGAAGCCGTAGCCGCCGTCGACGGCGTGGCGCGCGCGCGTCCAGTCCAGCGCGCGGCGCCAGCCGCCCGCGGCGTCGGGAATCGCGATCAGCGGCCAGATGGTCGCGTCGAGCGCCGACGGGCCGGCGTTGGGCGTGCGGCCGTCGTCGTTGGTGCCGATGATGAAGCGGCCTTCGCCCGGCTGCCACATGGCTTGGACGAAGGCCCGCGCGCGCTGCGCCGCGGCCGGCCAGCGCGCATCGCCGGTACGCAGCGCCAGCCAGTGGAAGGCCGCGTAGGCGTCGACGTTGTGCTCGGTGGATTTCCAGCCCTGGCGCCGCGGCGCCGGCTTTTCTTCGCCGAAGAAGCCGCCGGTGAAGCCGGCCGGCGCCTGCGGGTCGAACACCGTCTGTTCCACCCAGCCCATCAGCGTGGCGGCTGCGTCCAGGTAGCGCGGCTCATGGGTGGCCTCGTGCGCCGCCAGCAGCATCAGCGCGGCCCAGGCCACGTTGCCGGTCGCGGTGCCGACCTGGTAGGCGTCCTCGAACCAGCGCTTGCTGGGCGCGTCCCACCAGCCCGGCAGCGGCACCGGGCCGTCCGGCACCGCCCCGGCCCGATAGGCATTGCGCAGCCGGCCGTCGCGGTAGTGCCGGTCGCGCGCCAGCGCCGCCAGCATGGCGTCGGCGATGCGGCGCGCGGCGTCGACCCGGCCGCAGGCGATCAGCGCGATGCCGGCCAGCGCGTTGTCGTAGACGAAGGCCGACTGCTGCAAGGCCGGCGGCAGCGGTTCGCCCCCGGGCGCGGCTTCGTAGCTGGCCAGCATGGCGGGGCCTGTGCCCTGCACTGCCGACACGCGGTCGCCGAGGGCGCGGCAGGTGGCCTGCAGCAACTGCTCGCGCGGCGCCGGCGCGGCCGGCTGCGCGAAGGCCGCGCCGCAGGCCAGCAGGCCGGCGGCCAGCGCCAGCAAGGCCTGGTGCGGTCGATGCCGATGGGCGGCACCGTCCAGGCGAGACGCCGCGCGCCCTGCCGGCGGCTGGTCGGGGGCGTTCAAATCATGTCCCCGAAGTTCCACCAGGCGTTGTCCAGGCTCACCTTGGCCCAATGTCCCAGCGCACAGTTGTCGAGCTGGCCCGAAGTCCGCTCGATCTTGGGCATCGGCCGGTCGAGCTTGGCGATCAGGTAGATTTCGTTCTTCTCGATCGGCGGAAAGGGCACGAAATAACGCGCCTGGTCGCCGTCGGGCGCGCGCGGCAGGATCTCGGTCACCGTGCCGGTCATCGGCAGCGGCACGCCGTCCACCCGCACCGTCACCTTGGCGCCCGGCAGCAGCTTGCGGCTCAGGCTGCGCGGAAATACCGCCACCACGCGCGGCTGGCTGCAATTCGTGGCCCGCATCAGTGTCGCGCCGGCGGCCACGCGCGTGCCGGGCGGCGCCAGCACGTCCTGCACCACGCCCGCGGCATAGGCCTTGATCTCGTAGTTGGACACGCGGTCCAGCCGGCTCTGTTCCGATGCCACCAGCTTTTCCACCGAATCGCCGTACTGGCTGAGCTGTTCGAGCTCGGCCTTGTCCTGCGCGATGTCGGACAGCAGTTCGTCGCGCCGCTGCGCCAGCGCGCCGACCGGGCCGTCCGTGCTCGACAGGTAGACGTTGCCGCGCGCCGCCTGGCTGTTGCTGCGCGCGCTTTCCAGCTCCGCGCGCAATGCCTCGCGCGAGCCCGACAGCGCCGCCAGCTGCGCGCGCGCGGCCGAGGTATAGGCCTCGCTGACCGCGCCCGCCCATTGCATGGCCTGGTTGCGGTTGACCACGTCTTCCTGCTGCCAGACCTGCATGCGCACCGCGTCCAGCCGCGCCTGGATGTTGCGGATCTTGGCGTCGTGCTCGCGCTGGGCGGCCACCTGGTAGCGCTTGAGCTCGCCATTGACCTGCGCCAGCCGCGCCTCGTCGTTGTCGAGCTTGGCGCGGGCGGCCTCGTAGCGCTGGCGGGTGTCGAGCTGCTTGCCGGTCAGCTCCATCAGCAGCGCGCGGTCCATGTTCGGGTTCTGCAGCGTCATCAGCGGCTGGCCGGCCGCGAAGGAGGCCCCGACCGGCACCGACTGCCCGGTGACGGTGCCCTCCACCGGCGTGGTGATCAGCGTCACCGGGCTGTTGACCACCGCGCGTTCGGACGAACGCACGAACATCGGCGGGAACATCATGGCCAGCACCACCCAGATGCCGAACAGCACCAGGCCATAGCTGGCCAGGCGCGGCACCGCCTGCCAGAGCGGCCGCGCATTGAGCGCGCCCCCTCTCTTTTTCGACACCGGCAGTTCGCCCTGGCCCGGCTGATGCTGCTGCCCGGGCAAGGCAACGTGGCGATCCAACTCATCCTTCATGGCATCCTCACGCAAGAACGGGCGGCCGGCGCGCAGACAACAAGGTCCCGCTGCCCGGGCTCGTGGAGCGCGGGCAGGCTGCGACGCGGCATCACCCATAAGGGTCGGCGACGAAACCCGGACGCGGACGCGTCCGGTCGCGCATATCGGGCCGGACGAGCCGGCCGCACAATCGGCCCCCGCGCGGACGAACCTGACGTTCGCCGGCGGGGCTGGAAACCCGCAAGGCAGACACGGCAAGTGGAGGTTGCGCCGTGCCGCACAGGCGAGCGACTCCAGGCTAGGTAAGTTGCGGGCCGCGCACTGTGAGCGGCCGTGTCCTTGTGTAAGGTCTGTGAGCGGCGCCGCGATGCAGCGTCGGCGGTTGCAGCAAAACTAAGAGTCGTTAACAAACGGCGTGGCGAAAAGAACGCGTCCCTTATTCCGCATTGCGGAAAAGCCGCCCCGAGTGTCGCGCCGGCGACGCCGGGCCTTGAAACGGCGAGTCCGTCCCCCACATAGGCTACAATCCTGATCACGGGGCCGAACCGGATTCGACGGGGGTCGCGAAGCAGCGCAGGGCATGCCGAGCACCAGTAAGCTCGTAAAACCACTGGACACGCAATAAACGCCAACGACGAGCGTTTCGCTCTCGCCGCTTAAGCGGTGAGCCGCTGCACTGATCTGTCCTTGGGTCAGGCGGAGGAAGGGCAACTTTCCTAAGGATCCTGTCTAGGGCCTATATCCCCCGAAGCAGGTTCATCCTGAACCGCAGCAGCGTCATTCACAAGGAATCGGCCTGCGCCGGGGTCACACGGCGCAAGCTCAAATTACGTGAATCGCCGCGTGCCGGCCTGTCGGTTGGCTAAGCCCGCGGTTAAATCGAAATAGACCGACTACGCATGTAGAACTGCCTGTAGAGGGCTTCCGGACGCGGGTTCAATTCCCGCCGGCTCCACCACCTACCTCTCCATCGAAGTCCGCAAAAAGCCGGGAAACCCAATGAATTCAAGGGTTCCCGGCTTTTTTATGTCCGTCAATGTCCAATCCTATCCGTTGACTGCCCCACTCTCGTGCGAGTACAATCTGACCAGTCTAGTCAGACTAAGGAGCCGTCATGCACGCTTGGCAAATGCAAGAAGCCAAATCCCGCCTGTCCGAGGTCGTCAAAGCCGCGGGAAACCAAGGCCCGCAGGAGATCACCGTGCACGGCCGTTCTGTCGCGGTCGTGCTCTCCCGGTCCGACTTCGACAAGCTATCGGGCACAGGAGAATCTCTTGTTGCCTTCATGCGCCGATCTCCGCTGGCCGGTGACGAAGATCTCGACTTTTCTCGTGACAACAGCCTGACGCGCGAGGGAGAGCTTTGAGCTATCTCGTCGATACCAATGTCCTGTCGGAGCTACGTCGAAAACAGCCAGATGGCAACGTGGTCCAATGGTTGGAGAAGCGACCACCGACCACACTATTCCTATCTGCCCTGACAATGGGAGAGCTTCGCAAAGGCATTGAGCAGATGCCGGAGGGCGGACGCAAGCGCATCTATCTGGACTGGTTAGAGGTGGAACTCTCCCGGTTCTTCAGCGGACGCATACTAGCCATCGATCAACCTGTTGCAGACTGCTGGGGGCGCCTGGTGGCTCAAGCTGGGCGCACGTTGCCGGCCATCGATAGCCTGCTCGGAGCGACAGCGCTCACGCACGGTCTGACCCTGGTCACGCGCAATGAACGAGATTTCCAGTACCCTGGCCTGGATGTCATCAACCCCTGGGAAGTCTGAAGCAATAGACGAGTCTTCGGAAATTGGGCCCAGACGACCTTCAGACATCGCCCGACGACCTTCCCAATAGGTTTCACCTTCGAAAAATACAACTCCCCCGGCCACCATATGCCTAACGGCACAAAAGCTGTGCCGCAAAGCGTAAGTTGGCCGAAAGGTCGGCTTATGCTGATGCGCTGGACGCGCAAAAATCGACTTGAGCTCCGGGTCGGCTTTTCTTTTAGGCCAATGGCTTGGCGCCCCCATCAGGACTCCGATCTCTAGCTCGATGTCCTGCGACATGTCGAACAGGTAGGTGTTTGGTCTGCTTGATACGGAACGACGCAAAGGAACCCCCATGAGCGCATCCCGGCAATTGCTGGCCCGGCTGGGCATCCGGCACCCCATCATCCAGGCGCCGATGGCGGGCGTATCCACGCCCCGCCTGGCGGCCGCGGTCTCCAATGCGGGCGGGCTCGGCTCCTTGGGCATTGGTGCCAGCACGGTCGCTCAGGCGCGGCAGGCCATCGAGGAAACCCGCGCCCTGACGGACCGGCCGTTCAACGTGAACGTGTTCTGCCACGCCCCTGCCCGGCGCGATCCGGTGCGAGAAGCTGCATGGCTGGCCCACCTCGCCCCACTGTTCGCCGAGGCAGGCGCCACGCCGCCGGCGGCCCTGGACGAGATATACAAGACGTTCCTGGGCGATGCGGCGGCATTCGCGTTGCTGCTTGAACAGCGGCCGGCGGTCGTGAGCTTCCACTTCGGGCTGCCGGCCAGAGAGCAGATCCAGGCCTTGCGGGCGGCCGGCATCTATACGCTGGCGACCGCAACCAGCCCGCAGGAGGCTCGACGCATCGAACAAGCCGGTGTCGACGCCATCGTGGCGCAGGGGATCGAGGCGGGCGGCCACCGCGGCATCTTCGATCCTGAGGCGACCGACGAGCGCCTGAGTACGTCGGTGCTGGTACGCCAGCTCGTACGGGACACGACTCTGCCGGTCATCGCCGCAGGCGGCATCATGGACGGGCAAGGCATCAAGGCGGCGCTCGATCTGGGCGCGGCGGCCGCGCAGCTTGGCACGGCGTTCGTCCTGTGCCCCGAATCGGCCGCCAACGAGGCCTATCGCGCCAACCTCAAAAGCGAACGCGCGGCGAATACCCGGCTGACCAGCGTGCTGTCCGGCCGGCCCGCGCGCGGCATGGTCAACCGCCTCATCGCCTTCGGTGAAATGGCAGGCAGCCCGCAGCCTGCCGACTATCCCGTTGCCTATGACGCAGCCAAGCAACTGAACGCGGCGGCCGCCAAGCGAGGCAACCACGAGTTCGCCGCGCAATGGGCCGGCCAGGGGGCGCCGCAGGCTAGAGAGCTGCCTGCGGCACAGCTCGTTTCGACCCTGGCGGGCGAACTGTCGATTCAGGAATGACCCCCGGCACGCTGGCTGCCGTGCCTGTCTTGCCAACTTGCCATCGAGCCGCCGCGCCCCTGGCCCCGAGGAGACACTGTTTTGGGAATTGACCGAAGGCGAGGCCTGCGAATGCTGGCGTGGTTCTGCGCGGCGGCGCCGGCCGGCGCCGCGCTGGCCCAGACCGAGGCGGCCGCAGTGCCGAAACAAGCCGAGGCGGCCGCGCTGGCGCCCATCGTCGTCTACAGCACCCGCGAGGGCACGTCGCCGCTTGACACGCCGGCCTCGGTGGACGTGGTCGACGGCGCGACGCTGCGCGGCAACGCGATGCAGATCAATCTTTCCGAAAACCTGGGCGCGGTGCCGGGATTGCAGATCCAGAATCGCCTGAACTACGCGCAGGACCTGCAGCTGTCGGTGCGCGGCTTCGGCGCGCGCTCGACGTTCGGCGTGCGGGGGGTGCGCCTGTACGTGGACGGCATTCCCGCCACCATGCCCGACGGACAGGGACAGACATCCAACATCGACATCGGCTCGGCCGATCGCGTGGAGGTATTGCGCGGCCCGTTTTCGGCCCTGTACGGGAACTCGTCGGGCGGCGTGGTCCAGGTCTATACGGAGGATGGCAAGCGTCCGCCCACGGTGCAGGCGGGCCTTGCCGGCGGCAGCTACGGCACGTATCGCTACGGCGCCAAGGCCAGCGGCGCGACAGGCACGGGCCTGGGGGAACTGGATTACGTGCTGGACGCCACGCGGTTCACCACGCGCGGATACCGCGACCACAGCGGGGCAAGAAAAAACCTGGCCAACGCGAAGCTCGGGCTGGACCTGGATGACGCCAGCCGCCTCACCCTTGTCGTCAACCGCGTCGACCTGCAGGCCCAGGATCCGCTCGGCCTGACGCGCGGCCAGTTCGAAACGGCCCCGCGCGATGCCAGCCTGGCCGGTCAATACGATACGCGCAAGACCGTGCGCCAGACCCAGGGCGGCCTGGTCTACGAACGCCGGATCGACGCGGACAACGACTTGCGCGCGATGGTGTACTACGGGCAGCGCGACACCACCCAATACCAGTCCATTCCGCCCGCGGTGCAAGGCAATCCGCTGCACGCCGGCGGCTACATCGGCCTGCGGCGCGACTACGCGGGCACCGATCTGCGCTGGACTTCCCGCTCGACCCTGGCGCAGCGGCCGCTGACCCTGATCGGCGGGCTGGCGTACGACACGCTGCGCGAGCGGCGCACCGGCAACGAGAACTTTGCCGGGCCGGCCGCGGCGCCGACCGCCCTCGGCGTGAAGGGGCGCCTGCGGCGCGACGAGACCAACGAGGTCTACGACGTCGACCCGTATGTCCAGGCCTCGTGGCAGTTCGCCCGGCAGTGGACCGCGGAAGCGGGGCTGCGCTACAGCACGGTGGACTTCACGTCGAACGACCACTACATCGCCGGCCCCAACGGCGACGACAGCGGCGCCGCGCGCTACCGGAAAGCGCAGCCCGTCGCGGCGCTGCGCTATTCGCCCGACGCCGCGACCACGCTCTACGCTTCGTACGGGCGGGGCTTCGAGACACCGACGACCAACGAATTGTCCTATCGCGCCGACGGCCAGGCGGGGCTGAACCTGGCGCTGCGCCCCGGCCTGAGCGACAACTACGAGGCGGGCATCAAGCGGAGGGTGGGCGAAGGACTCCTGTCCGCGGCGGTCTTCCATACCGATACCCGCGACGAGATCGTCTCGGCCGGCAGCGTCGGCGGGCGGGCAACGTTCCGCAACGCCGGCCAGACCCGCCGGGACGGCATCGAACTGGGCTGGAGCGGCCGCATCGTATCGGACTGGCGCGCAAGCCTGGCCTATTCGTGGATCGATGCGCGCTACCGGAACGACGTGGCGGGAAGCGATATCCGGGCGGGCAACCGGATTCCCGGCATCGCGGGGCAAATGGCCTTCGGCTCGCTGGCCTGGGCGCCGCAAGAGGGCTGGCGGGCCGGGGCGGAAGGCAGGTACATGAGCAGGATATACGTGGACGACGCCAACAGCGACGCCGCGCCGGCCTACTTCGTCACGGCCTTGTTCACCGGGTATTCGTGGCGCAGCGGGGGCTGGAAGTGGGACGCCTTCGCCCGCATCGACAACCTGTTCGACCGCGCCTATGCCGGGTCCGTCATCGTCAACGAAGGCAATGGCCGCTATTTCGAGCCGGCGCCCGGACGGAACTGGAGCGCGGGCGTGACGCTGGCCTGTTCGTTCTGAAACAAGGCGCGGGCAACGAGCGGCGCCATGCCGGCCGGCCCCGCCCTTGGCCGGCCCGCTAGCCGCGCACCGCCGAGTACAAGGCCTTGATCAAATCGGACTGGGTAATGATGCCCGCCAACCTGCGCTCGCCGTCGAGGATGGGGATGTGCCGGTGGCCGCCGTCCGAGAATACCGGCACCAGGTCGATGAGCAGGCGGTCGCTGCTGCTGACACGGACCTGGCGCGTCATGATCTGCCCCACCGTATGGGGCGTGTCGGCCTTGCCGCGGAACTGCCTGACCAGCGAACGCAGGCGATAGGCCATGCCTTCGTGCACGTCCAGGTCGACCTGCTTCATGAAATCGGCCACGGTCACGATGCCGACCAGATGGCGCTGCAGGTCGATCACCGGCAGCGCCTTGACGCGATGCTTGCGCATCAGGCCCCAGGCGTGGCGCAGCGACATCTCGACCCCGGCCGTGATGGGATTGCGGCTCATGACGTCGGCGCAGCGCAGTTCGCCCATGGTGCGCCGGTAGGCGGCCGCCTCGGCGTGCTGCAGGAGTTCCTGCAGATCGTCGCGGCTGATGTCCAGCACCTGGTTGTAGTGCGCCAGCGCGGCATCGAGGTCGCCGGACGTCAGGCGCGCTGCGCCCGGCTCGGGCGCGGCCGGCCGGTGGCGGTGCGGCCAGGGATGACGCGTGAGGTTGTTGTAGGCCAGGCCGGCGGCGACCAGCAGCACGGAATCCAGCAGCACCGGGTTGAAGGCGTAGGAGAAATGATCGGCGCCGGTCAGCACCATCAGCAGGGCCGAGGCGCCCCCCGGCGGATGCAGGCAGCGCGCCGCCAGCATGATGGCGACGGCCAGCCCCGCCGCCAGGCCGGCGGCCACGGATACGTCGGGCACCCATGCCGCGCAGGCGATGCCCGCCAAGGCCGACAGGGTGTTGCCGCCGATCACCGACCACGGCTGCGCCAGCGGACTGGAAGGCACGGCGAACACCAGCACGGCGCTGGCGCCCATCGGGGCCACCAGCGCCGCGGCCAGCATGGCATGGCCGTGGGCGGGACCGCCGCGCAGCAGCCAGGCCGAGCCCAGCGCCGCCGCCAGGATCCCGATCGCGGCCCCGAGCGCGGCGCGCCCTTTTTCTCTTGCACTGATGTGTTGCGCCGTGGGCCGGAAGGCGCGCAGGAAAGCCATGCCGCCGAAACGCGAAATTCTGGAAATCATTCGTCTGTTGGAAATCATCATCGCGGCAAGGCGACGAATCGGAAGCTGAAAACAAAATGCCGCAATTCTCGGCTTAACCGCGGGCATCGTCCAGCGAACCCGAACGCATAAAGCGTTGGTTCCAGGCCACCCGGCTCGACCGGCTCGCCCAGGCCCTGCTATATTCGGCGCAGGAGATGGCGTTCCTCCCCTGAACCGAACCGCAGCATCCGCTGCTGATGACGCCTACAGACACCTGACCATGTCGGGAGGCTGTAGGCGTTCGCGTTCCGCTCCTGCCCCCTTCCCCGCATGGGCCAGTCCGATTCCCTCGAGCAAGAACCCATGCACAGAATCCGCCACATCGAACAACTCGAACTGCTGCCCTATCTCGGCAAGTGGCTCGTCGTCGCCAGCATCGTCGCCGCGCTGGCGGGCAGCGCCTCGGCGATCTTCCTCGTTTCCCTGGACGCCGCCACCGCCTGGCGCGAGGTCCACCGCTGGGTGCTCTGGCTGCTGCCGGCCGCCGGCTTCGGCGTGGGCCTGGCCTACCACCTGCTGGGCAAGCCGGTGGATGCCGGCAACAACCTCATCATCGACGAGATCCACGATCCCAGGAAGATCGTGCCCTTGCGCATGGTGCCGCTGGTGCTGGGCGGCACGGTGGTGTCGCATCTGTTCGGCGCCTCGGTCGGCCGCGAAGGCACCGCGGTGCAAATGGGCGGCGCCCTGGCCGACCAGCTCACCCGCCTCTTGCGCCTGGAACATGACGATCGCCGCATCCTGCTGATGACGGGCATCAGCGCGGGCTTTTCCTCGGTGTTCGGCACGCCGCTGGCCGGCGCGGTATTCGGGCTGGAGGTCCTGGCCATCGGGCGGATGCGGTACGACGCGCTGTTTCCCTGCGTGGTGGCGGCCATCGTGGCGGACCAGGTGTGCCTGGCCTGGGGCGTGCATCATGTTCACTACGCCATCGGCCAGATCGTGCCGGTCGGGGCCTGGAGCGTGCTGGCCGTGGTGCTCGCGGGCATCGTGTTCGGGCTGGCCGGGATGGCGTTCGCCACCGCGGCCCACGAGCTGGGGGCTTTCGTGAAGCGGCACATCGCCTACGCGCCGCTGCGCCCGCTGGCGGGCGGGGCCGCGATCGCCGTGGCGGTGTGGGCGCTCGGCGCTTGGCACTACATCGGGCTGGGCATCCCGGACATCGTGCGGTCCTTCCAGGAGCCGATGAAGCCCTGGGATTTCCTGGGCAAGTTCGCCTTTACCGTGGCCTCGCTGGGCACGGGGTTCAAGGGCGGCGAGGTCACGCCGCTGTTCTACATCGGCGCCACCCTGGGCAATGCGCTGGCGCCGCTCCTGCACCTGCCGTTCGCCATGCTGGCCGGCATCGGCTTCGTGGCCGTGTTCGCGGGCGCGGCCAATACCCCCATCGCCACCACGCTGATGGCGATGGAATTGTTCGGCGCCGGCATCGGGCCGCTGGCGGCCATCGGCTGCATCACCGCCTACCTGTTCTCGGGCCACACCGGCATCTACCACGCCCAGCGCGTGGGCCACAGCAAGCACCGCAGGCATCGCATGGTCGTGCCCGAAGGATTGCGCATCGCCGATCTGGCGCATTTTCTCAGGCAACGGCGGGAACAAGAGCGCGGATAGACGACATGGCCGGTATCTACGCCGTCATCGCCATCAGCCTCGGGGCCAGCCTGGGCGCGCTGGCGCGCTATGGGCTGAGCCTGGCGATGAATGCGCTGGTGCCGCCCATTCCCATGGGAACGCTGGCGTCCAACCTCATCGCCGCCTACATCGTGGGGGCGGCCATCGCCTATTTCGCCGCGGCGCCCGGCCTGTCTCCGGCATGGCGCCTGTTCGTCATCACCGGGCTGGCCGGCGGCCTGTCGACGTTTTCCACATTCTCGGCCGAACTGCTGACGCTGCTGCGCGACGGCCGCCTGGGCTGGGCGGCCGGGATGCTGGCCGTGCACGTGGCCGGCTCGCTGGCCATGACGGCGCTGGGCATGGCGACGGTCGCGCTGGCGCGGCAACCTTGAAGGAGGTTTCCATGCAAGGCTACCAACTGACCTTTTTCACCCGGCAGGACCGCCGGCACGGGCGCGAGCCGCTTGGCGAATGGCTGCTGAAATTCGCCAAGTCGCACGGCGCGGCCGGCGGCACGCTGGTCGGCGGCGCCGAGGGATTCGACCATGCGGGGCTGTTCCATTCGGCCCATTTCTTCGAACTGGCGGACCAGCCGATGGCCGTTACCGTATCGGTGGACGAGGCGGCCTGCCAGGGGCTGCTGGCGGCGCTGGCCCAGGAGGACATCGATCTCAGCTACGTCAAGGTTCCGATCGAGTATGGGCGTATCGGCAAGGGCGTGAAATAGACGATCGGCCCCGCTACGCCGCCGGCCGAAGCGCATCAGCCGGCTGCCCGCCCCGCCTCGACCGCCGCGCCATTTCCAGAAACGCGGCCAAGGCGCTCGACACATAGCCATCCCGGCGCCGGATGAACAAGGTCTGCACGCGGGCCTGTTGCGCCGGCAGGCGGTGGACGGCAACCCGGCCCGACTTCGCCGCCGCCGCGACCACGGCCCGCGGCAAGAGCGTCACCCCCACGCCCGCCGACGCGCAACTGACGATGGCATCGAGCGAGCCGAATTCCAGCGGCCTGGCCGCGACGATCCCCATCCCGGCCAGCAGGGATTCGAGGCGCTGCCTGTAGGAGCAGCCGGACTGGAAGACCACGGTGCGCAGGTCGGCCAATGCGGCCAGGTCTTTGAGCCGGCGCACGGCGGGGCTGGTGACCAGCACCAGTTCTTCGGTGAAGACCGCTTCCTGGTGCAGCTCGGGATGGTCGACCGGCCCCGCGACGAAGGCGCCGTCCAGCCGGTATTCGACGACGTCCTGCAGCAGCCGGGCCGTGGTGCCGGCATGCATGACCAGCTTCACCTCGGGGTAGGCCTTGGCGTAGGCCGTCAGGATGGACGACAGGCGCAGCGCCGTGGTGGTTTCCAGGCCGCCTACGGCCAGCGAACCGTTGGGCGCGCCGTCGTCGCGCGCGGCCGACTGCGCCTCGGCCATCAGCCTGGCGATCCGCCCCACGAAGGGCAGGATGCGCTGCCCGGCCGGCGCCACGGCCACGCCGCGCGCATGGCGCCGGAACAGCGGCACGCCGAGCTCGTCTTCCAGTGCCCGGATCCGGGCCGTGACGTTGGACTGCACGGTATGCAGTTCGGCCGCGGCCTTGTTCATGCTGCCGTGCCTGGCGACGGCCTCGAAAGTCTTCAGATCGGCAAGGTCCATGCTATCCCGCAAAAATCGATTAACCGGGCGCCACGCTACAACGCCGTTCCGGATCGAGTACCTATCTATTCTACAGATAGCTACAATCTCGTAAATTCGCTTCTTGAGATAAATGATAACGCGTAACCTCTGCCTGTCTGCAATAGCGAAGGATCAATGATGGACAGGGTTGCGGCATCCATCGCCCGGCGCGGACCCGATGCCCGCGCAGCAGGACCGATATGGGGCATCATCGCCGGCTTCTGCGCCAGCCTGGTGGGCATCGGCCTGGCGCGCTTCGCCTACACCCCGCTGCTGCCGGCCATCATCGGCGCCCCACTGGTTCGATCCGTCCAAGGCGGTCTATCTGGGCGCCGCCAACCTGGCCGGCTACCTGGCCGGGGCGCTGGGCAGCCGCGCGGCGGCGGCGCGCCTGTCGACCGCCGTCACGCTGCGCGCGATGATGGCGCTGGCCACCGCCGCGTTCTTCGCCTGCGCCTATCCGGTTTCCTTTTCGTGGTTCTTCGCGTGGCGCTTCCTGTCCGGGCTGGCGGGCGGAGCGTTGATGGTGCTTGCCGCGCCCGCGGTCCTGGCCCGGGTCCCGTCCTCGCGCCGCGGCCTCGCGGGCGGCGTCATTTTCATGGGCGTGGGCGCCGGCATCGCGCTATCGGGCACCCTGGTCCCGCTCTGGCTGCAGAAAGGCCTGAGCGAGGCCTGGCTGGGGCTGGGCATGCTTTCGCTGCTGCTGACGGCGCTGGCGTGGAAGGGCTGGCCGCGCACGGCGCCCAAGCTGCCGGCGCCCGCCTCCGGCCATCGACCCGTGGCCAGTACCGGCACGCTGCGCGCCCTTTACGCCGAATACGCGCTGAACGCCGCGGGCTGGGTGCCGCACATGATCTTCCTGGTCGATTTCGTGGCGCGCGGCCAGGGCCAGGGGCTGGAGGCCGGCGCCCGCTACTGGGTGCTGTTCGGCATCGGCGCCACCGCCGGCCCGGTGCTGGCCGGCCTGCTGGCCGATCGCGTGGGCTTCGGCTGGGCGCTGCGGCTGGCGTTCGTGCTGGAGATCTTCGCCGTGGCGATCCCGGCGCTCGACCTGGGCCCGGCGTGGCTGATGGCTTCCAGCATCGTGGTGGGCGCCTTCGTGACGGGCACCGTGCCGCTGGTGCTGGGCCGCGTACACGAACTGCTGGCCCAGCATCCCGCGCAGCAGGGCCCGGCCTGGCGCACCGCCACGGCCGCCTTCGCCCTGTCCCAGGCGATGGCCGCCTACGGGCTGTCCTTCGTCTTCACGCAGAGCGGCGGCAACTACGAGCGGCTGTTCCTGATCGGCACCGCGGCAATGGCGCTGGCACTGGCGATAGACCTGGCCGCGGCCGCCGCCCGCGGCTCGCGGCTCGCGGCTCACGCTCCAGCCTCACCTCGTCCAGAGACAACTGCCGCAGGTGCGGCAGTGAACCGTGTCCCGTGCCGAAGTCGTCGAGTCCGATCTTGATGCCCTGCCCGCGCAGCCGCTTCAGGTCCTCGATGGCCAGTGAGTGGTCGTGACGGGGATGGTCCGGGCGGGGCAATATCGGCCGCCGCCGCGCTGGCGGGTACAACTGCGCAAGGAAGGCCAGCTGGATTGGACCTTTCTTTCCCCGCCGGCCCTGTTCGAGCCGGGCCAGCGCACCGGTAAATTGCGCCTGGGCGGCGAACAATTGCTGAGCGATGCGGCCGGCGACAGCCGCATCGCGATGGAAGACTACGCCATCGCCATGGCCGACGAGCTGGAAAAGCCGCGCCGTTCGCGCCGCCGGTTCACCGTGGGCTATTGGCGAACGCCGCGGCGCTCCGCGTCAATCCGCGTCGCCGGCATGCGCCTGCATGTCCCACAAGGCCTGGAACAGCCCCCCGGCCCTGCGCAATGCCGCCGGCGGCCCGTCTTCGACGATGCGCCCGCCATTGAGCACGATGACGCGGTCGAAGCGCGCCAGCGTGGAAAGCCGGTGCGCCACGGCGATGACGGTACGGCCGGCGATCAGCGCCAGGAGCGCCTGCTGCACCTCGCGCTCGGAACGGGTGTCGAGCGCCGACGTGGCTTCGTCGAGGATCAGGATCGGCGCGTTCTTCAGGAAGGCGCGCGCCAGGCCGAGCCGCTGGCGCTGTCCGCCGGAGAGCGTCGCCCCCCGCTCGCCCACCACGGTGTCGTAGCCCTCGGGCAACTGGGCGATGAACGATTCGCAGCGGGCGGCGCGCGCCGCGGCCTCGATCTGTTTTTGCGTCGCGTCGGGATTGCCGTAGCCGATGTTTTCCCTGATGCTGCGCCGGAACAGGCTCACCTCCTGCGGCACCACGGCGATGCCGGCGCGCAGCGCATCCTGGGTCATTTCGGTGATCGGCTTGCCGTCCACCAGGATCTGGCCTCCCTGCACGTCGTCCAGGCGCTGCAGCAGGCTCAGCAGCGTCGACTTGCCGCCGCCCGACGGGCCGACCACGCCCAGCTTCTGCCCGGCCGGGATGTCGAGGTCGAAATCGCGGAACAGCGGCGGCGCTCCCGGATGGGCATAGCAGACACCGGAAAAGCGCACCGCGCCCCTGGCGACGCGGATGTCGCGCGGGCAGGCCGGATCACGCACGCCATGCGGGCGGGCGATGATGCCCAGCATCTCGGCGATGACGCCGAACTCCTGGGTCGTGCCGACCAGCGCGAGCGCCAGGTCGCGCGACCCGTGCAGTATCCGGAACGTGAGCGCGCTGATGACGACGACGTCGCCCGCCGTCAGGTTGCCCCGCTGCCAGGAATGGATGGCCCAGGTCAGCATCGAACCGGCCAGTACCCACAGGCAGACATCGTGCAGGACGCGCGCCTTTTCCAGGTACATCCAGCTGCGGCGCTGGGCGTTCGCCTCGATCCCCAATTGCCGCGTCATGCGGGCGCGTTCGCGGTGCCGCGCGGTGAATGCCTTGATCGCCCACACGTTGGATACGGCATCGACCAGTTCGCCGCCGACCCGGGCGGCCTGCTCGCCATAGGCCCGGTGCAGCGGCCGGCCGCGAATGCCGAATGCGACGATCATCCCGGCCACCAGGGCCACGAAGGCGATCAGCGCGACGGCCATGTGCCAGTCGATGATGAGCAGCACCACCACGGCGCCGATGAAATCCACGCAGGGCGGGACGATGTTCCAGGTGAAGGTGGAAAAGATGGCGCCAGCCGAGCCCGCCGTGGCGGTGATGCGGTTGCCCAGGGAGCCCGATAGATGCTCGTTGAAGTAGCGCATCGGATGGCCGGTGAGATGCTCGAAGAGATCGGCCCGGATGTCGACGCCGGTGTTGACCACGGCGCGGCATCCGAGCCAGCCGCCCAGCCGCCACAGCACGCTTTCCAGCGCGATCAGGCCGATGAACAGGCCGAGCGGAAACCATACGTTGGCCGCCGCGCGATTCTCCGTCGCCATGGCATCGACGATCAGCTTCATGCCGTACTGGACGGCCACGGCGCACGATCCCGCCGCCACGATGACGCAGGCCAGGGCGCCGAATTGCCAGCCGCGGGCCTTGATGTACGAGAACAGGAAGCGCATCGGCCGCGCCGGAATGGCCGGTGCCGCGGGAGGTGCGCCGGCGGCCGGTCCGGAGGCGGTACTCAGGCTCATGGGCGCCCGCCCCTGCCGCCGCATCCGCGCTGCGGGACGCGGCCCGGATGCCATGTGCGGATCGCGGCCTGCCGCTCGATCTCCGCGGCCAACGGCTGGCACAGTGGGCGGCGCCCGCCGGCGTCCGGAGGGCCGAACAGGCCGGTGGGGCAATGGCGATCGTCGGCCCAGCCGGGATAGTCGAGCACCGGATACAGGCAGATGCCATGGACCGGCACCCCGGCCCCGATGGCCGCCGCCACCTCGCCGCACACGTATCGCAGCCAGTTCGCGCGCGCGTCGCCTTCGGCGCCCGTTTCGGCCACCAGCATGGGCCGTCCGTAGCGCGCGTAGGCCTGAGCCAGGATGTCGCGGAACGGCCGGTACGAGGGATGGCCACGCTCGATCGTCGGCCCGCGCAGCACCCATTGGTTGTCGGAGTAGTAGTTCAGGCCCAGGATGTCGAGATACTCCGGCCGGCCGCCCAGTTCGGGCATCAGGCGGCCACTGAGCATGTCCCAGGCCTCGTATTGGGCCGCGTGCGCATGGGCCGCTTCGTCCTCGTCGCCGGCCGACGCCGCCACCACGTGGATGGCCGGGTCCGCGTGGACGATGCGGGCGCCCGGGTCCACGTCGCGCACGGCCTGCACGACGGCAATGGCGGCCCGCGCCAGCTGGATCTTCAGCGTCATTCCGCGCCGCTCGGTGCACGGGTTGAAATGCGCCATGTCGCCGCCCGCCCATGCCCAGAAGGATATTTCGTTCACCGGGCAGTAGATCGGCGGCTCGGGACATTCATCGCGCACCAGCCTGGCCACGGCAGCCGCGAATGCGGCCATGCGGTCGACGAATGCCGGCCGCCAGATGTCGAGGCCGTCGGGATAGCCGTAGTGGCACAAGTCCCAGATCGGCTGCACCCCGGACGCGCGCGCCGCCCGCAGCATGGGCAGGAAGCTGCTCCAGTCGTAGACTCCGGGCGAGCGTTCGACCAGGTGCCAGCGCACCCCGTCGCGCACGGTACGCAGGCCGTGTTGCGCCACGGCGCGATAGTCGGTCTCGGCGAAGCGGTCGTGCCGCGTCGATGCGATCAGGTCCAGCCGGCGGCCGTCGCAGCGGCGGTGCGTGGAGCATTCGAAGCCGGCCTGGAAAAAACTGAGGAACGGACTCTGCATCGATTGCCTGCTATGCCGTGCGGGCCAGTTCGCCGTCCGCGACGTCGGCCGGCGCATGGCCATGCAGCCGGGCCAGCCGCTCGTAGGTCGACAGCGCCTGCGCCACCACCTGGTCCATGTTGTAGTAGCGATAGGTCGCCAGGCGACCGACGAACGTCACGTCCGGCGTCGCGTCGGCCAGGCGCCGGTACTGGCGGAAAATGGCATCGTTCTCCGGACGCGGCACCGGATAGTAGGGGTCGCCCACGGCGCTCGGATACTCGTATGTGATGGCGGTGCGGGCGTGCTTCTGCCCGGTCAGGTGCTTGTACTCCGTCACGCGGGTATAAGCGACGTCGGGCGAAGGATAGTTGACCACGCCCACGGGCTGGAACTGCTGCTGCGGCAGGGTTTCGTGGCGGAAGGCCAGCGACCGGTAGGGCAGCCTGCCGCAGCGATAGCCGAAGAACTCGTCGACCGGCCCGGAATAGATCAGATGGCCGTATCCGATGTCGTCGCGGATGTCGGCGAAGGCCGTGCCGGTGGCCACGGTGATGTTCGGGTGCGCGAGCAGCGCTTCGAACATCCGCGTATAGCCGTGCAGCGGCATGCACTGGAAATCGTCGGTGAAGTACCGGTCGTCGGTCGACAGGCGCGTGGGCACGCGGGCGGCCACCGATTTGTCGAGCTGGGAGGGGTCCAGTCCCCATTGCTTGCGGGTGTACCCATGGAAGAACTTGCGGTAGAGCTCCGTGCCCACCGTGCTGAGCAACATGTCCTGCGAGGTTTTCACGTCGGCCACGGGAACGGCCAGCGAAGCCAGCAGCGCGCGCGCCTCGTCCGGGCCGAGGGCGCGGCCGAAAACGGCCGACATGGTGGTCAGATTGATGGGCATCGGCAACAGCATGCCGTCCACCCGGGCCAGCACCCGGTGCTCGTAAGGTCGCCAGCGGGTAAAGCCGGACAGGTACTCGACCACCTTGGGCGAATTGGTGTGGAAGATGTGCGGTCCGTACTGATGCACGAGCAGGCCGTCCTCGTTGTAGAAGTCGTAGGCGTTGCCGCCTATGTGCGGGCGCCTGTCGATCACCAGCACCCGCTTGCCGGACTGCGACGCCAGGCGTTCGGCCATGACGCTGCCGGCAAAGCCCGCGCCCACGACCAGATAGTCGTAGTACGCCCCGCCGCCGGCGCGCGGGCCGGGACGCTGCCCGGGCCGCTTGCCGGCGCGCCGCATTTGCGCCCGCATGCCGCTCCAGGTCGAGTCCCAGGACATGCCTTCCAGGATCTCGTCGGCCCGGGCCATCACGCGGTCCCGGTCGCCGGCGTCTGCCAGCGCCGCGCCGATCGCCCGCTCGAACGCGTCCACGCCGTCGGCCACCCGCACCATGCCGCTGTCGCCGTAGCCGCGCACCACGTCGACGATCGGAGTAGACACCACGGGCCGGCCGGCCGCCAGGTATTCCGGGGTCTTCGTCGGACTGATGAAGCGCGTCGATTCGTTGAGCGCGAACGGCATCAGCGCGACGTCCCAGCCGGCCAGGTAGGCAGGCAGGTCGCCATACGCCTTCTGCCCGAGATAATGGATGTTGGGACGCCGCGCAAGCGTGGCCGGATCGATCTTCACGATCGGACCCAGCATGACGAACTGCCAGCCGGGACGCCGCGCGGCCAGTTCGCCGAGCAGCCCGGCGTCGAAGCGCTCGTCGATGACGCCGCAGAAGCCCAGGCGCGGCCCCGGGATCACGGCCTGGTCCGCCGGCTCGGGCGGGCAGGCGCGCGCGGCGCCGAAGTGGGCGAGATCGACGCTGCTGGGGAAGGGGTGGGTATTCGGATGTAACCGCCGCTTGGCCTCGTACAGGCTGAAACCGCCCGTGAACACTACGTCGGCCACGGCCAGCAGCCGCCGCTCCTGTTCGACCAGCTCGGGCGGCGCGCCGCGGAATGCGGACAGTTCGTCCATGCAATCGTATACCACCAGGGCTGGCCGCAGATGCGCCGAGAAAACCATGCTCATCGGGGTGTAGTACCACAGCAGCAGGTTCTTCTCGTCGATGAAGCGCAGCCGCTGGTCCAGCAGGATTTTCAACGCCTGGGTACGCGACGGCTCGTCCAGGCCGCGCGGAAGCCGTGGTACCAGCACGGTAATGTGCCCCTGCACCGGGCGTTCGTCCAACTGCGGCGGTCCGTCGCCGTCCACCGGCTCTTCCAGAAAAAGCACGTCGTGCTCGCGGGCGCAGCGGGTCATCAGGTGCTGCGGCCGCTGGTAGACGAAATCCCAGCGCAGATGGGAGAAACACAATAGCGTCCGCCGCGGCGCCAGGTTCTGGACGGCAAAAGGGATGCGGGCTGCCGACGGCAGCCGGTCTGGATCACTCATGGGATACCTCGTTGCAGACAATCAACGGAGGCTATGCGCGCGCCGAATGGCGCGTAGGCTTTCGCCGTCCGGCACGCGGCCCTTCCAGCAATTGGCGTGCCACGGCGGGCGCCGCAGGACACGGCATGACGATTGCGGGCCCGGGCTGCGGCCACCCCGCTTTCAAAGGAGAACACCATGCCGGATTCGAAGGAACATCTCATGGACTGGCTGCGCGACGCGCACGCCATGGAACAGCAGGCCGAACAGATGCTGACCTCCATGTCGGGCAGGATCGAGAACTATCCCGACCTGAAGGCGCGCGTCGACCAGCACATCGGAGAAACCCGCAACCAGGCCCTAAAGCTCGAACGCTGCATCCAGCGCCTGGGCGGCGACACCTCGGCCATCAAGGACATGACCGGGCGCGCGATGGCCATGATGCAGGGCCTGGCCGGCATGTTCGCGTCGGACGAGGTGGTGAAGGGAGCGATGGCCAGCTATGCCTTCGAGCACCTGGAGATCGCGGCCTACACCGAACTGTGCGCAGCCGCGCGGACCCTGGGCGACACGCAGACCCTGCAGACATGCGAAGAGATCCTCGAAGAGGAAAAGGCCATGGCCGCATGGCTCGGCGAGCATCTGTCCGCGGTGACGCAACGCTTCCTGGTGCTGTCCGACACGGCCGGCAGCCAGGCCAAACGCTAGCGCGCGAGGCCGCGGCGCGGGCCGGGCGCGCCCGTCATCCTTGTGGCGAAGCCGACCGGCGCTTGAGCAGGTTGAAGGCGGTATCCACCAGCGCCGTGTGCGAGAACGCCTGCGGGAAGTTGCCCACCTGCCGCCGCGCGTGCGTGTCGTATTCCTCGGCCAGCAGGCCGACGTCGTTGCGCAGCGCGAGCAGGCGGGCGAACAATTCCTCGGCCTCGGCCTGGCGGCCTTGCAGGCTCAGGTTCTCGACCAGCCAGAAGCTGCACGCGAGAAAGGTGCCTTCGCCCTGGTCCAGACCGTCGTGCATGGTTTCGGTCTTGTAGCGCAGCACCAGGCCGTCGCTGACCAGTTCGCGTTCGATCGCGGCCACGGTGGCGACCACGCGCGGGTCGTCGGCCGGCAGGAAGCCCACCGGCGCCATCAGCAGCAGGCTGGCGTCGAGGTCGTCGCTGCCATAGTGCTGCACGAAGGCGTTGCGGCGCGCGTTGAAGCCGCGCTCGCAGACGTCGCGATGGATCTCGTCGCGCAGCAGGCGCCAGCGGTCCAGCGGCCCTTCCAGCCCGAACAGCTCGGCCGACTGGATGGTGCGGTCGACCGCGACCCAGCACATCACTTTCGAGAAGGTGAACAGCCGCCGGCCGCCGCGCGTTTCCCAGATGCCTTCGTCGGGCACGCGCCAGATCTTCTCCAGGTGGCCGACCAGCGCCACCTGCAGCGCCCAGGCCGCCGGATCGTCGGGCAGGCCGCCGATGCGCGCCTCGTGCAGGGTGTTCATGACTTCGCCGTACACGTCCAGCTGCAGCTGGTCGGCCGCGGCGTTGCCGATCCGCACCGGCCGCGCGCCCTCGTAGCCCGACAGCCAGCCGCATTCCCATTCCTGCAGCCGGCGCTCGCCGGCCACGCCGTACATCACTTGCAATTGTTCGGGCGCGCCGGCCACCGCCCGCACCAGCCAGTCGCGCCAGCGGGCGGCCTCGCCGAAATAGCCGCCGCGCATCAACGCGCGCAGCGTCAGCGTGGCATCGCGCAGCCAGCAGTAGCGGTAGTCCCAGTTGCGGTCGCCGCCCAGTGTCTCGGGCAGCGAGGTGGTCACCGCCGCGACGATGCCGCCGGTCGGCACGAAGGCCAGCGCCTTGAGCGTGATCAACGAGCGCTGGATGGCGTCGCGATATTCGCCGTGGGCGCGGCTGCGGGCCGACCAGTCGCGCCATGCCGTCTGGGTGCCGGCCAGCAGGCGGGCCGCGTCGCGCGCCACCGGCACCGGGCGGTACGAGCGCCCGTAGCTGAGCGTGAACACGGCTTGCTCGCCGGCCCGCACGGCGAACTCGCTGTCGGTGTGCAGCGATTCGTTGCGCAGCGGCACGGTGGTTCTCAGCACCACCATGTCGGGGCCCACCACGGCGCGAATGCCTTCGCCCTCTTCCAGCCGAGTAACCCATGGCACCAGCGCGCCGTAGCCGAAACGCACGACGAAATCCATGCGCATGGCCACCTCGCCCGACAGGCCGCGCACGATGCGGACCAGTTCGGGCCGCTGGTCTTCGGCCGGCATGAAGTCGATCAGCGCAACCTCGCCGTCGGCCGTGGCGAAGCGGGTTTCCAGGATCAGCGTATCGTCCACGTAGCGGCGCGACACCGTGGCGCCGTCGGCCGCGGGCCCGATCTTCCAGTAGCCGTTGTCGGCCGTGCCGAGCAGGGAGGCGAAGCAGGCGTCGGAATCGAAGCGCGGCCAGCACAGCCAGTCGATCGACCCATTGCTTCCGATCAGCGCCGCCGAACGCCCGTTGCCCACCACGGCGTAGTCTTCGATCCTGCTCTGCATCCCTGTCCTCGCTGCCAGCCAAGCCATGAAAACCGCCCAAGGCCGGCAACGGACAAGACGATGCGCTGCGCCGCGGCCGGACGGCCACCGCGCAGTGTATAGGAATGCGGTCCCGCGCCCGCCATGCCGCGGGGCGGATTCAGCCCGGGTTCAGGAAGGCGCGACTTCCAGCACCAGCTTCCCGCGCAGATGCCCCTGCTCGAGCCGGCGCTCGGCCTCGACCGCATCGCGGAAATGGAAGGCGGCCGCCACGCGCACCTTCACCATGCCGCAGTCGATCAGCCCGCCGATCTCCGTCAGTTGTCCGCCGTCGGGCCGCGCCGTATAGCGCGTGGCGCGGATGCCGCGTTCGGCAGCGAGTTCCTGCGACGGCGCCTGGATGGTGGAAACCAGCGCCCCGCCCTCCTTCAGCACCTGCCACGAACGCGCCTGGGTGTCGCCGCCCACCAGGTCGAACACCATGTCGACGTCGCGCACGATCTGCTCGAAGGCTTCGTGCCGGTAGTCGATCACGCGGTCGGCGCCCAGCGAGCGGACGAATTCGACGCCGTCGCCCGAGGCCGTGGCGATCACCTCGGCGCCTTCGGCCCGCGCCAGCTGCACGGCGAAATGCCCCACGCCGCCGGACGCGGCATGGATCAGCACCCGCTGTCCGGCCAGCACGCCGCCATGGTCGAACAGGCCCTGCCAGGCCGTCAGCGCCGCCAGCGGGACCGCCGCCGCGGTGCGGAAATCGAGCGAGGCCGGCTTGGGCGCCAGCGCGTCGCGGCCGACCACCACGTACTCGGCGAACGCGCCCTGGCCCTGGCCGACGAAGCCGTAGACGGCATCTCCCACTTCCAGCCCGTCGCCGGCGGGCGTGTCCACCCGGCCGGCAAAGTCGCGGCCCAGCGTATAGGGCAGCTTGTCTTCGCGCACCAGCGGGTATTTGCCGGCGCGCGTCTTGTAGTCCACCGGATTCAGGCCTGCCGCGAAAACCTTGACGCGTACTTCGCCGGCCGCGGGCGACGGGATCGCCACGTTTTCCGGCTGCAAGGCTTCCAGGCCGCCGAAATGGTGAATGCGCACGGCTCGCATGGTATCCATCGGACCCTCCGTTCGGTTGTTGCGGTGAACCGCCGCAGGCAGCAAGCGCCGTGCCGGTCGGCGGCGGCTGGCGGTCCGCTTATTGCTGGCGTGCAGCGGCCCGGCGCCGGGCGGTCCGGCGCCCTACCGAGGAGAACGCGATGGCTGGCAAGACGACCGGCAAGTCGCCCCGCAGCGGCGGCCACGCGCGCCGCCAGCGGCACGCCCATACCGCCCGGCGGCGGGCGGCCAAGCCCAGGCGCTGGTCCGCCGAGGTCATGCGCCACAGCGACGCGCTGGACCTGGAACACGATATTTTCAAGAACGGGTCGCCGCAGGAGGTGGCGGAGTCGCTGAAGCGCTCCGCCACCGCCAGCCGGCGCCGCAAGGGCACGCCGTTCCAGTCGGCGATGTCGATGCTGAACTTCTACATCAACCGCGCCGGCCGCCAGTTGCCGGCCAAGCGGCGGGCCGAACTGCAGAAGGCGAAACAAAAACTGCGCGAGGTGTTCGGCAGGGCCTAGCTAGCCCAGCGGGGCGGGGCCTTCGGGTTGCGGCTTGGCGGCCATCCGGCGGCGCGCGCGCTGGGCCGAGCCGTTGCGCACGGCCCAGCGCAGCAGCGGCGCGCCGCAGTGCACGCCGGCGCGGACCAGGCCGCGCTTCAGCGGGCCCATCGGCAGGCCCAGCATGTCGGCCGCCCACGGCGGCAGCAGCTCGACCCCGGCGCGCATCAGCAGCGCGCCGTAGGGCCGGGCCAGGCGGCTGGGCGCGGGCGCGTGGTGCAGCAGGATGTCGACCACCTCGCGCGTGCGCGCCTCGAACGCCAGTTGCGGCCGCATGGCCTGCAGGTAGTCTTCCACCGCCCGCCGCGAACGCGGCACCCCGCGGGCGCCCAGCCGCTCGGCCACCAGCGCGATCTCGTCGTAGTAGCGATCCTGCTCGGCCGCGGGCAAGGCGGGGTCGACATAGCGCAGATAGGATTTCAGGAAACTGCTGACCTCGGCCACGTGCACCCAGGTCAACAGCCGGGGATCGTTGGCCGAATAAGGCCGGCCGTCGGGCAGCGTGCCGGTTACGCCGTCGTGGATGCGCCGCACGCGCGCGATCAGCCGCTCGGCGTCGGCACGGCTGCCGAAGGTGGTGCCGGAGATGAACTGCCCGGTGCGGCGCAGCCGGCCGAGCATGTCGCGGCGGAAATTGGAATGGTCCCACACGCCGGCCAGCGCCATCGGATGCAGCATCTGCAACAGCAGCGCGGCGATGCCGCCGGCCAGCATCGAAGTGAAATCGCGATGCACTTTCCAGCAGGCCGAATCGGGGCCGAACAGGCCCGGATCGCCGGGCGGGTTTTCGAAATCCACGCCGCCGAGGGCGAGGCCGGTCAGGCTGAGGACCTGTGTTTCGATGCGTCGACGCAATGCTTCCATGCCGCAAGCATGGCATTTTCCGTTACGCAACGCTACGCCCGGACAGCCCGCCGCAATATAGCGTGACGATATGGGCGACATACGTATCGGCATCTCCGGCTGGCGCTACGCGCCGTGGCGCAAGGTCTTCTACCCTGCGGGCCTGGCCCAGCGCCTGGAGCTGCAGTATGCGTCGTCCGTTTTCCCCACCATCGAGATCAACGGCTCCTTCTATTCGCTGCAGCGGCCGGCCAGCTATGCCGACTGGTACGCCTCGACGCCGCCGGGCTTCGTCTTCAGCCTCAAGGGCCCGCGCTACATCACCCATATCCTGCGCCTACGCGACATCGGCCCGCCGCTGGCCAATTTCTTCGCTTCCGGCCTGTTCGAACTGCGCGAAAAGCTGGGGCCCATCCTGTGGCAGTTTCCGCCCAGCCTGCGGTTCGACCCCGAGCGCTTCGGCGCCTTCCTGGCGGCCCTGCCGCGCGACGGCGATCAGGCGCTGGAACTGGCGCGCCGGCACGAACCGCGCATGGAAGGCCGCAACAGCCTGCGCGCGCTCGGCGCCCGGCCGCTGCGCCACGCGGTCGAAATCCGCAACGACAGCTTCCTGGTGCCCGAATTCCCGGCTCTGCTGCGGCGCCACGGCGTGGCGCTGGTGGTGGCCGACACGGCCGGCAAATGGCCGTACGAAGAAGACGTGACGGCCGACTTCATGTATTTGCGGCTGCACGGCGATGAAGAGCTCTACGCCAGCGGCTACAGCGACCAAGCGCTGGAACGCTGGCGCGCCCGCATCGCCGCGTGGGCGGCGGGCACCGAGCCGGACGACGCCAGGCGCATCGGCGGCAGGGCGCGGCGGCGCCCCGCCGCCGGGCGGGATATCTACTGCTATTTCGACAACGACGTCAAGGTCAGGGCGCCGTTCGACGCCCGCACGCTGGCGCTCAAGCTGGGGTTGCCGGTGACGCCCCTGCCCCTGGCGATTCCGGGGCTGGAAAATCGTCCACGTCGAGCACCGTCATCGCCGCAAGCGATTGCGTCGCCTTCTTCACCCCCACCGGATTGATCTGCGATGCTGCGGCGCTGTAGGCGGCCAGCAGCCCTTCCCGCGAAGGCTGGGCGCCGAAGCGCTCGACCAGCGCGCGGCCGGTGACAAGAAAATGCAGCGGCCCCATGCCGTCGACGTCGAGCACGAAGGCTACCCCGTCGTCCACCACCATGGGTTCGTTTCCGTCGGCTAACTCCAGCATGGCGTTCTCCCCATCGGTCGGCTCACGTTAGCATGGCCGCAGCGGCGATGTGCTGCAGCGCGTTACCGTGCCGCATCGGTGCGACACCGCCGCGCCGGGCCACCATGTGTATCCGGTTGCGTCGGCCCGCGACGGGCGCCCCCCGGGGCTCACGTTCGCTTACCATCGGCCGGCCGCGGCGGCGGCGGCCGGGTACCATTGTCCGCGCACCGACTCCATGGGCGAGGCCATGCAGGCAGAAAGTTTTTTCGAATGGCTGGGCAATATTTGCGGCGCCGTGATCCGCACCCTGGTGGCCACCCTGCGCGCCGTGCTGGGCGGGCTGGGCGAGGCCATCGCCGGCTTCTCGGCCGGGCTGGCCCATGCCATCGGCATGACGCCGTCGGCGTTCAACTACATCCTGCTGGCCATCGGCCTGTTGCTGCTGTACGGGGCCATCCGCGCGCTGATGCGGGGCGCGGTGCTGGGCGGCATCATCCTGCTGGTGATTACCGTGCTGCTGCTGGGCGGGCTGATCGGCTGAAGCCGCCGGCGCCGCGCCGGGAACCCGGCCTCAATCCCGGCCCGACACCGGCTCGAGCCGCCATTTCCCGCCCACCGGCACGAAATCGTATTCGGTGGAAAACGCCGTGTCGCGGTAGGCCAGCGCCACGGCGCACGACACCCGGCCGTCGCTCCTGGCCGTTGCCGGCTGGCAATGGTCGACGGTGATGCGGCCGCGTGCCACGGCTTCGCGCAGCGACGGCGGCCCGTCGAACAGGTCGAGCAGCGCTTCGCGCACTTCGTCGACCGAAGGCGCCCCGGCGGCGAAGGAGGGCGGGGCCATCATGGCGAGACCAAAAGCAAGCGCAACCTTGTTCATGGCCGGCTTCCGTTGCTGTAAGTTACGCCGATTATCTACCAATGGCGGAAAACCCGGTGTTCCCGCGGCCATCCGTCACGCATCCCACTTGTATCTGCTGATACAGTTCGCATGTTCCAGGTGACGCCCGCCGTGCCCAGGCTTGCGCCGTCCGGCGGGAATCGTCGTTGCTATGAGTCGGAACCGGGCATCATCCGCGCCCGGCTATGCCGGGCACGGTCCGCCACGTCATAGCTTTTGACCATCGAATTTATTTAATCAATCAATTTGATCAATATCTTCATGGTCTTTACCATTCACCTAAACGCTTTCTCAACCCCGTCAAAGAGGAAACCGCAATGTCTCTGATCAACACTCAGGTCAAGCCGTTCAAGGCCACTGCCTACCACAATGGCAAGTTCGTGCCTGTGTCCGACGAAGACCTCAAGGGCAAGTGGTCGGTCGTGGTCTTCTATCCCGCGGACTTCACTTTCGTCTGCCCGACCGAGCTGGGCGATCTGGCCGACAACTACGCCGAATTCAAGAAGCTGGGCGTGGAAATCTACGGCGTGTCGACCGACACCCACTTCACCCACAAGGCCTGGCACGACACCTCGGACACCATCAAGAAGATCGAGTATCCGCTGGTGGGCGACCCGACCGCCACGCTGGCCCGCAACTTCGACGTGCTGATCGAAGAAGAAGGCCTGGCCCTGCGCGGCACCTTCGTGATCAATCCCGAAGGCCAGATCAAGCTGTGCGAAATCCACGACAACGGCATCGGCCGCGACGCCAAGGAACTGCTGCGCAAGGTGCAGGCCGCCCAGTACGTGGCCAGCCACCCGGGCGAAGTGTGCCCCGCCAAGTGGACCCCGGGCTCCGAAACGCTGACCCCGTCGCTGGACCTGGTCGGCAAGATCTGATCGCCATGCATTGACCGCCGCGGCCCGGCCGCGGCAAGCAGTAATTTTCCCGCCCGGGCCCACGACGCCCGGGCCGGACCGAATACCACCGCCACGAACACGGGAACGACCATGCTTGACGCCAATCTGAAAAACCAGTTGAAGACCTACCTGGAAAAGATCACGCAGCCGATCGAGCTCGTCGCCTCCCTCGACGATGGCGAAAAGTCGCGCGAACTGCGCGAACTCCTGCAGGAAATCGCGGGCCTTTCGCCCCGCATCACGCTGGTCGAGCGGCGCGACGACGACGAACGCAAGCCCTCGTTCACGATCAACCGCCCCGGCGCCGACATCGGCATCCGCTTCGCCGCCATCCCGCTGGGACACGAATTCACTTCGCTGGTGCTGGCCCTGCTGCAGGTGGGCGGCCATCCGCTCAAGCTCGACGCCGACGTCATCGAACGCATCAAACAGCTCGACGGCGACTACCGCTTCGAAACCTATCTGTCGCTGTCGTGCCAGAACTGCCCCGAGGTCGTGCAGGCGCTCGACGTCATGGCCCTGCTGAACCCCCGCATCCGCCACGTGGCGATCGACGGCGCCCTGTTCCAGGACGAGGTCGAGCAGCGCCAGATCATGGCCGTGCCCACCATCTACCTGAACGGCGAAGTGTTCGGCCAGGGCCGCGCCGGCGTGGAAGAAATCCTCGCCAAGCTCGATACCGGCGCGGCGGCGCGCGATGCCGAGAAGCTCAACGCGCGCGACACCTTCGACGTGCTGGTGGTGGGCGGCGGCCCGGCCGGCGCGGCGGCGGCGATCTACGCCGCCCGCAAGGGCATCCGCACCGGCGTGGTGGCCGAACGCTTCGGCGGCCAGGTCCTCGACACGCTGGCGATCGAGAACTTCATTTCGGTCAAGGAGACCGAAGGGCCGAAGTTCGCCGCCGCGCTCGAACAGCACGTCAAGGCCTACGATGTCGACATCATGAACCTGCAGCGCGCCGAGGCGCTGGTGCCGGGCAAGGTGTTCGAGGTCAGGCTGGCCAACGGCGCGGTGCTCAAGAGCAAAAGCGTGGTGCTGGCCACCGGCGCGCGCTGGCGCGAGATCAACGTGCCGGGCGAACGCCAGTACCGCAACCACGGCGTGGCCTACTGCCCGCACTGCGACGGTCCGCTGTTCAAGGGCAAACGGGTGGCCGTTATCGGCGGCGGCAACTCCGGCGTCGAGGCGGCGATCGACCTGGCGGGCATCGTCAGCCACGTCACGCTGCTGGAATTCGCCGCCGAACTGCGGGCCGACGCCGTGCTGCAGCGCAAGCTGGCCAGCCTGTCGAATGTCACCGTCATCACCCAGGCGCAGACCACCGAGGTGACCGGCGACGGCAGCAAGGTCAATGGCCTGAGCTACAAGGACCGCCAGTCGGGCGAGCTGCGCCACCTCGAACTCGAGGGCGTATTCGTGCAGATCGGCCTGGTGCCGAACACCGAATGGCTCAAGGGCACGGTGGCGCTGAGCCGGCACGGCGAGATCGAGGTCGACGCCAAGGGCCAGACATCGGTGCCGGGCCTGTTCGCCGCCGGCGACGCGACGACCGTCCCCTACAAGCAGATCGTCATCGCGGTCGGCGACGGGGCCAAGGCGGCGCTCAGCGCCTTCGAGTATCTGATCCGCAGCTCGGTGGAAGAAGCCGAGCCGGCGCGCGAGGCAGCCACGGCCTGAAGCCGCCGGACGGGCGGAAAACGCCCCCTTTTCTCGCGCAAGCCGCCGTTTGGCGGCTTTTTTTCGTGGCGGCCGCATGTCCGGCCCGGCAATGTGGCAGCATACGCACTGGACGGCGGCGCACCGCCGTCCGGCCCGGCTACAGAACCATGACGGCCCCGACCTTCCACGCATTCGCCCCAGTATGCTGATTCTCAACGCCGACGACAGCGAAAGCAGCCGCCGCGCCAAATCGCGCATATTGGAGCAGGCGGGCTACGAGGTAGTCGAAGCCGCCACCGGAAAAGAAGCGCTTACTCACGCTCATGACAAGCATCCGGCCTTGATGCTGCTCGACATCCGGCTGCCCGACATCGACGGCCTCGAAGTTTGCCGGCGCATCAAGCAGGACCCGGCCACCCGCGGCATCCTGGTGCTGCAGACATCGGCCTCGGCCGCCGGCCGCGACCGCGTGCGCGCCTTCCACGGCGGCGCCGACAGCTACCTGGTCGAGCCGATCGAAGCCGACGAGCTGATCGCCAACGTCAAGGCCCTGCTGCGCCTGAAGGCCGCCGAAGACGCGCACCGCACCGCCGAACAGGCGCTGCGCGAGAGCGAGGAGCGCTTTCGGCAGATGGCCGAAACCATCGCCGACGTGTTCTGGATCTACGACGCCCAGGCCCGCCGCGCGCTATACGTCAGCCCGGCCTACGTGCAGATCTGGCGCCGGCCCCTGCCCGGCCCCGACGAAGACATCCGCGACGGGATGGACGACATCCATCCCGACGACCGCGAGCGCGTGCGGCACGAGTTCGAGCTGGCGATGCAGACCGGCGCCTACGACCAGGAATTCCGCCTGCTCCATCCCGACGGCTCGATCACCTGGATCCACGACCGCGGCTTTCCGATCCGCGCGCCCGACGGCACCATCCTGCGGCTGACCGGCGTGGCCCAGGACGTGACCGACCGCAAGCTGGCCGAACAGATGCTGCGCAACGCCGACCGCCGCAAGGACGAATTCCTGGCGATGCTGGCGCACGAACTGCGCAATCCGCTGGCGCCGATCCGCAACGCGGTGGAGCTGCTGCGCCTCAGGCGGCCGGCCGATTCCGACATCCCGGTCAAGGCGCGCGAGATCATCGCCCGCCAGGTGGACCACCTGAGCCGTCTGGTCGACGAACTGCTGGACGTTTCCCGCATCACCCACGGCAAGATTTCGCTGGTCAAGGAAACCGTGCCGCTGTCGGCCATCGTGCGAGCGGCCTGCGAGGCGGTGCGGCCGCTGATCGACAGCCGCATGCACCGGTTCGAAACCGTCATGCCGGACCATGAAATATGGCTGTTCGCCGACCCGGTACGGCTGGCGCAGGTGCTCGGCAACCTGCTGAACAACGCAGCCAAGTACACGCCGCCGCGCGGCACCATCGTGCTGTCGGCCTGCCCGCGCGAAGACCGGGTGGCGATCAGCGTGCGCGACAACGGCGTCGGCATCGACCCGCAGATCCTGCCGCACGTGTTCGACCTGTTCATGCAGGCCAACCCGTCGCTCGACCGCTCGCACGGCGGGCTCGGGGTGGGACTGTCGCTGGCGCAGTCGCTGGCGCGCATGCACGACGGGCACATCACGGCCCAGAGCGCGGGCCGCGGCGAAGGCTCGGAATTCGTCCTCGACATCCCGGTGGCGCGCCACGGGCCGCCCTTGGCCGGCGGGCTAGACGCGCTGCAGATGCCCCCGGCGCCGCGCAACATCCTCATCGTCGAAGACAGCCGCGACGCCGCCGAAGGCATGGCGCTGCTGCTGTCCACCCGCGGCCATACGGTCAAGACGGCGTTCGACGGGCTCAGCGGCCTGGCCATCGCCCGCATCACGCGGCCCGACGTCATCATCCTCGACATCGGCCTGCCCAACATGGACGGCTACCAGCTGGCGCGCGAGCTGCGGCGCATACCGGAGACCGCGGCCGCGAGGCTGATCGCGATGACGGGCTACGGCCAGCCGGAAGACCGCCAGAAATCGATGGCCGCCGGCATCGACCGGCACCTGGTCAAGCCGGTCGACCTGCAGCAGCTGGAAGCGGCGATCGACAACCTGCCGCAGTAGCCCGCCGGCCCGCGACGCGCGGCGTCAATCGCCGCGCGCCTCCAGCGTGAAGGCGGCGCCATCGTCCTGCGCCAGCACGTCGCGCAGCCAGGGCAGCGCGGTCTGCAGCGCGGCCGCCATCGTCCACGGCGGATTGACGACGAACATGCCGCTGCCATGCAGGCCCAGGCCGCCGGCAACCGGCCGCCGCACCGTCAGGCTGGCATGCAGCCAGCTCTTGGCCGGCAGCCGGCCCAGCCGCTCGGGCAGCTGCACCGATTCGCGCCGCTGCACTTGCGGATACCAGACGGCATAGCAGCCGGTGGCGAAGCGCTCGAGCCCGTCCTTTACCGTCTGCAGCGCGCGCGCATAGTCGCGCTTGTCTTCGTAAGACGGATCGATCAGCACCAGCCCGCGCCGGGCCGGCGGCGGCAGCAGCGCCTTCAGGCCGTCGAAGCCGTCGGCTTCGTAGATCATCGTGCGGCGCATGACGGCGCGCTCCTGGCGGCCGAAGTTGTCGCGCAGCACGCCGATCTCGGTCGGGTGCAGCTCGAACAGCCGCAGCCGGTCGCGTTCGCGCAGCAGGCGCAGGGCCAGGAAAGGCGAACCGGGATAGCGCCGCAAGGCACCGCCGGGATTGAAGGCGGCCACCTGTTCAACATAGTCGGCCACCGGCGGCGGCAGATCCTGGCGGTCCCACAGACGGGCGATGCCGGTGTCGAACTCTGCGTTCTTGCCGGCCCAGGCGCCGTCCAGCGCATAGACGCCGGCGCCGGCATGCGTGTCGAGATACCAGAACGGCGCCTCCTTCCGGCCGAGATGGCGCAGCAGCATGACGACGATCAGGTGTTTCAGCACGTCGGCATGGTTGCCGGCGTGGAAGGCGTGGCGATAGCTGAACATGAAGGTTCCGGCGGGGATCGCGCCATTGTAGTCGCCGGCACCCGGCCGGTTACAAATGCCACGGGACTCTTGCAAAGGTGACCGCGAGCACGGCGCATGCCGGTCCGGCACGCAGGCCGGCGGCAGGCGTTACATCCGTTCACCGGAAGCTTTGACAGGAGCGCAGGGCGACTCTAACTTGATCGCACAGGCCCCCTGCCCGGCCAGCGCCGGCGCACTGCCGGGGCCGTTACGCGAGGAGTCCATCATGAAAACGACAACGTGCAAGACCCTGGCTGCCGCCATCCTGCTCGGCGCCTGCGCCGGCATCGCCGCTCCGGCGGTCGCCGCCGGCGACGCGCCGAAGCGATCGGTCGGCGAATACGCGGGCGACGCGCTCACCACCACCAAGGTGAAGGCGGCGTTGCTGAAGGAGCAATCCACGCAATCGCTGAGCATCAAGGTCAAGACCGTCAATGGCGTGGTGGAACTGTCTGGCCGCGCCGACGATCCCGCCCAGATCGACTCGGCCGTGCGGGTCGCCCGCGGCATCGAAGGCGTGCAGGACGTCAAGAACGACATCCAGCTCAAGAAGGCCGCTCAATAACGCCTGCCGACAAGGCCGGCCAAGGCCCGGCTGGCCGGGCCGGCCACATGGCGCCGCCGCAGCGCGGCCGCCGGCGCGGCTTTCCCTTTTCCGGCTTCCGACCCTACTATGCGGTTGTGACAAGGCTCTGACTCACCCCGCATCCCCTGGAAGCCCCATGCTAGAACGCCTCTTCAAGCTCAGCGAGCACGGCACTCGCGCACGCACGGAACTGGTCGCCGGACTGACCACGTTCCTGACCATGTCCTACATCATCTTCGTCAACCCGCAGATCCTGTCGACCACCGGCATGGACCGCGACGCGGTATTCGTGGCCACCTGCCTGGCCGCCGCCGTGGGTTCGCTGACGATGGCCTTCGTGGCCAACTATCCGATCGGCATGGCGCCGGGCATGGGGCTGAACGCGTTCTTCGCCTTCACCGTGGTGGCGGCGATGGGCTTCACCTGGCAACAGGCGCTGGGGGCCGTGTTCATCTCCGGCGTCATCTTCATCCTGCTGACGGCCACCGGCGTGCGCGCCTGGCTGATCGCCGGCATCGCGCCGTCGCTGCGCAGCGCCATCGCGGCCGGGATCGGGCTGTTCCTGGCCATCATCGCGCTCAGCAGCGCCGGCATCATCGCCGCCAACCCGGCCACCATCGTCGGCCTGGGCGACCTGCATTCGCCCAAGGCGCTGCTGGCCGTCCTCGGTTTCCTCATCATTGCGGTGCTGGACGCGCGCGGCGTGCGCGGCGCCATTCTGATCGGCATTCTGGTGGTGACGGTGCTCAGCATGCTGCTGGGCATCAATACCTTCAACGGCCTGGTCTCGACCCCGCCCAGCCTGGCGCCCACCTTTCTGCAGCTGGACGTGATGGGCGCGCTGCACGTGGGCCTGCTGCAGGTCATCCTGGTGTTCGTGCTGGTGGAAGTGTTCGACGCCACCGGCACGCTGATGGGCGTGGCCAAGCGCGCCGGGCTGCTGGAGCGCACGCCCAACCGCCTGGGCCGCGCGCTGTTCGCCGACAGCGCCGCCATCACCGCCGGCTCGCTGCTGGGCACCAGCAGCACCACCGCCTACATCGAAAGCGCCTCCGGCGTGCAGGCCGGCGGCCGCACCGGGCTGACGGCGCTGGTGGTGGGCGTGCTGTTCCTGGTCTCGCTGTTCCTGGCGCCGCTGGCCGGCTCGGTGCCGGCCTACGCCACGGCGCCCGCGCTGCTGTACGTGGCCGGGCTGATGATGCGCGAGCTGATGGACGTGCACTGGGACGACGTGACCGAGGCCGTGCCGGCCGCGCTGACCACGCTGTCCATGCCCTTTACCTACTCCATCGCCACCGGGCTGGCGTTCGGCTTCATCAGCTATGTGGCGATCAAAACCTGCACCGGCCGCGCTCGGCAGATCCACCCGGCGGCGTGGCTGATCGCCATCCTTTTCTTCATCCGCTTCGCTGTCATAGCTTGAACGCTAGGGACGGGCTGCCGCCGGCTCCTCGTCCACGAACAGGGTGCATGCGCCCTGTTCGGCGGGGCTGACGGCGCGCCGCATGTGGCCGAACAGGTCGCGGCCCACGCCTTCGCGGTGGCGCGAGAGGTCCGGCACCTGGACCGTCCGGCCTTCCAGGCTGTCGAGCACTTCGAGGATGCCGCGGTCGGTGTCGAGCCGGATCCGGTCGCCGGTGCGGACCAGGGCGATCGGGCCGCCGTTCAGCGCCTCGGGCGTCAGGTGCAGCGCCGCCGGCACCTTGCCGGAGGCGCCCGACATGCGGCCGTCGGTGACCAGCGCCACCTTGAAGCCGCGGCCTTGCAGCACGGATAGCGCGGGCGTCAGCTTGTGCAGCTCCGGCATGCCGTTGGCCGCCGGCCCCTGCCACGGGATCACGGCCACGAAGTCGCGCTCCAGCTCGCCGCGGCCGAAGGCTTCGAGCAGCTCGTTCTGGTCGTTGAAGACGATGGCCGGCGCCTCCACCGCGCGGTGTCCGGCGGACACCGCCGACCCTTTGATGATGCCCCGCCCCAGGTTGCCCTGCAGCAGCTGCAGCCCGCCGTTGTCGGCGAACGGCCGCGCGGCCGGGCGCACGATGGCGTCGTCCAGCGGCTCGGCCGGCGCCTCGCGCCAGGCCAGCCTGCCGCCGTCGAGCCAGGGTTCGCTGGCATAGGCGCGCAGGCCGCGGCCGGCAATCGTGGTCACGTCCTCGTGCAGCAGGCCGGCGTCGAGCAGCTGGCCGATCACGAAGCCCAGCCCGCCGGCGGCGTGGAACTGGTTCACGTCGGCGGTGCCGTTCGGATACACGCGCGCCAGCAGCGGCACCACCGCGGAGATCGCTGCGAAGTCGTCCCAGGTCAACGCGATGCGCGCGGCGCGCGCCATCGCCACCAGGTGCAGCGTATGGTTGGTCGAGCCGCCAGTGGCCATCAGACCGACGATGCCGTTGACGAAGGCCTTTTCGTCCAGCACGTCGCAGATCGGCGTGTAGCGCTCGCCGCCGTGGCACAGCGCGACGGCGCGGCGGGCCGCTTCGCGGGTCAGCGCCTCGCGCAGCGGCGTATGCGGGTTGATGAAGGCGGTGCCGGGCAGGTGCAGGCCCATGAACTCCATCAGCATCTGGTTGGAATTGGCGGTGCCGTAGAAGGTGCAGGTTCCCGGGCCGTGGTAGGCCTTGCTTTCGGCCTCGAGCAGATCGGCGCGCGACAGCTTGCCTTGCGCATACAGCTGGCGCACCTGGGCCTTTTCCTCGTTGCCCACGCCGCTGGTCATCGGCCCGGCCGGCACCATCACCGCGGGCAGGTGGCCGAACGACAGCGCGCCGATCACCAGCCCCGGCACGATCTTGTCGCACACCCCCAGGTACAGCGCGGCATCGAATACCTGGTGCGACAGCGCCACCGCGGTGGCCATCGCGATCACGTCGCGCGAGAACAGCGACAGCTCCATGCCTTCCTGGCCCTGGGTAACGCCATCGCACATGGCCGGCACGCCGCCGGCGAACTGCGCGGTGGCGCCCGCCTCCAGCGCGGCCTCTTTGAGCCAGGGCGGGAACTCGCCCAACGGCTGGTGCGCCGACAACATGTCGTTGTAGGCCGACACGATCGCCAGGTTCGGCCGCTCCTGCTGTTTCAGCAGGATCTTGGCCCGCTCCGGCATGGCCGCCATCGCATGCGCCAGGTTGGTACAGGAGACGCTGCTGCGCCCTACCTTGTTGCCGGCCCGCGCCCGCGTCGCCGCCAGCCATTCGGCGCGGCGCGGGCCGCTGCGCTCGATGATGCGCTCGGTTACTTGCTGCAAGACGGGATGCACGGGCATGGCGTTCTCCAATACGGCGTCAACAACTGAGATGGTACCCGCCCGATGCGGTTCCCGGATGTGACGACGTATGGCGGGCCGTCACTCCAAGGTGCGGAGCCTTCTTAGTTCCGGGAACAGCCGCATCCAGACCAGCGCCACCACGATGGTGCCGAGCCCGCCCAGCAGCACCGCCGGCACCGCGCCGAACAGCGCGGCCGTGACGCCGGATTCGAATTCGCCCAGTTGGTTGGAAGTGCCGATGAACAGCGAGTTGACGGCGCTGACGCGGCCCAGCATCTCGGACGGCGTCTGCAACTGCACCAGCGTGAACCGGATCACCACGCTGACCACGTCGGAAGCCCCCAGCACGAACAGCGCCGCGATCGACAGCCACAGGTGGGTCGACAGCCCGAACACGATGGTGGCCAGCCCGAACGCGCCCAACGCGCCGAACAGCACCGGCCCGACCCGCTGCCTGATCGGATAATGGGCCAGGTAGACCGACATCGCCAGCGCCCCAAGCGCCGGCGCCGTGCGCAGCACGCCCAGGCCCCAGGGTCCGGTGTGCAGGATGTCGCGCGCGAAGATCGGCAGCAGCGCGGTGGCCCCGCCCAGCAGCACCGCGAACAGGTCGAGCGACAGCGTGCCCAGGATCACCCGCTTGCTGCGGATGAAGCCGATGCCCGAGAACATCGACTTGAGCGTGACCGGCTCGCGCCGCGGCGGCGCCTGCTGGATGCGGATCATCGACACGAACAGCGCGCCCAGCGCGAACAGACAGCAGGCCAGGCCGTAGGTCACCATCGCGCCCAGCCCGTACAGCAGGCCGCCCAGCGCCGGGCCGAGGATCTGCGCCGTCTGCGTGGCCGAGGTGGACCAGGCCGCCGCCTGCGGGATCAGCTTGCGCGGCACGACGCCCTGCACCAGCGCCGCCATGGTGGGCGACTCGAAGGCGCGCGCGCCGCCGCCCACCGCCACGATGGCCAGGATGACGTCGCGCGTCAGCCAGCCCTCGTAGGTGCCGAGCGCCAGCATGCCCGCCGCCACCGCCTCCACCGCCATGCAGATGCTGGAAATGGTGCGCCGGTCGTAACGGTCGGCCGCATGGCCGACCACGAAGGTCAGCGCCACCATCGGGACGAACTGCGCCAGCCCCACCAGCCCGAGGTCGAGCGCGCTGCCCGTCAGTTCGTAGATCTGCCAGCCCACGGCCACCGACAGCATCTGGAACGACACGGTCGAACATACCCGGCCCAGCCAGAACAGGATGAAGGGCGGATGCCTGGCGACCGAGCCGACTTCGCCCTCCGCTTCAGCGACCGAACTCATCGCCCATCTCGCTCGCGCGGCGCGCCGCCGCCTGCATGGCATGCAGCACGATATCCTTCAGCCCGCCTTCGTTCATGACGGCCAGCGCCGCCGCCGTGGTGCCGCCCTTGGAAGTGACCCGCTCGCGCAGCACGGCGGGCGGCTCGGTCGACTCGGCCGCCAGCCGGGTGGCGCCGGCCAGCGTGGCCAGCGCCAGCCGGCGCGACTGCGCGGCATCCAGCCCGACCGCCTGGCCGCCTTCGATCAGCGCCTCCAGCAGCAGGAACACATAGGCTGGACCGCTGCCCGACAGCGCGGTCACGCCGTCCAGCGCGGCTTCGTCGTCGACCCAGACCGCCTCGCCCACCGCCTGCAGGATGGAAGTGGCGAGGTCGCGGTCGGCCTGGGCGACGCCGGGCAGCGCCGCCAGGCCCGTCACGCCGGCGCCGATCAGCGCCGGGGTGTTCGGCATGCAGCGCACCACCCGGCTCCACGGCCGGCCGGGCTCGCCCAGCCAGGCGGCCAGGTCGGCGGCGCGGATGCCGGCGGCGATGCTGATCGCCAGGCTGTCGCGCAGCCAGGGCCGCGTCTGCGCGGCCACCTCTTTGAGCACCTGCGGCTTGACGGCATAGACCCACACCGGGCAGGCCGCCAGCGCATCTCCGGGCGCCGCCGCGACGCCGGCGCCGCGCGCGCGCCATTGCTCGCGCAGCCCTTCGTTGGGGTCGATCACATGGATGCGCGACATCGGGCACAGCTTGTCCGCCAGCCCCGACACCAGGGCCGACGCCATATTGCCGCCGCCGATGAACGCAATGGAAAAACCGGAATGCATAAGAACCCCCACCACCCCAAAACCAGCCCCTTCGCAGAAGCCACCGTCGTCCAATCAATCGCCCATGGCGCCACGCGCCCTGTTCCCCCATATGAAACTATCCCCATCCAGGGCACAGCGGATCCGGCTCCGCCGGTCCGCCAGTGCCGCCCCCTGGGGGGCGCGCGTAAGCGCGCAGGGGGGTCACCATCGCCTTCCGAAGATGGCCGTGCCGACACGCACCATCGTGGCGCCGGCGGCCACGGCCGGCTCCAGGTCGTCGGACATGCCCATGGAAAGCGTATCGACCGCGATGCCCTCGTCGCGCAGCTGCGCCGCCAGCGCCGCCACGCGGCCGAATACCTCGCGCTGCCCAGCCGCGCTCTGCATCGGCGCCGGAATGCTCATCAGCCCGCGCAGCCTCAGCCGCGGCAGGCCGGCCACGGCGCGCGCCAGCGCCGGCGCGTCGGCCGGGGCCACGCCGTGCTTGCTGGCCTGGCCGTCGATATTGACCTGGATGCAGACCTGCAGCGGCGGCAGCTGGGCCGGCCGCAGCTCCGACAGGCGCTGCGCGATCTTCAGGCGGTCGACGCTGTGGACCCAGTCGAAGCGTTCCGCCACCGGGCGCGCCTTGTTGCTCTGCAGCGGACCGATGAAATGCCATTGCAGCAGCGCCCGCTGCGCGGCCAGCGCTTCGATCTTGACGATGGCTTCCTGCACATAGCTTTCGCCGAAATCGCGCTGGCCGGCGGCGACGGCCTCGGCCACCGCCTGCTGCGGGAACGATTTCGACACGGCGATCAGCCGGATCGCCGAAGGATCGCGGCCGCTGTCGAGCGCGGCGCGGTCGATGCGCCGGCGCACGCGCTGCAGGTTGTCGGCAATGGACGACATGGGAAAGGTCAAAGCGGCGATTATAGCCGCGGCGCGCTACCGCAGCGCCGTCTGCACGGCGATGCCGGCGAACACCGCGGCGCCGAACCAGGTGTTGTGCAGGAAGGCGCGGAAGCAGGCGGCGCGGTCGCGATGGCGGATCCAGCCCAGGTGACGCAGCGCGATGGCCGCGGCCGCGGCCAGCCCGGCGGCGTAGGGCCAGCCATAGCCCAGCATGGCGCCGGCGGCCGCCAGCAGGGCCAGCGTCAGCGCGTAGCACAGCGCCACCATGGCGACGTCCCACGAGCCGAAGGTGATGGCCGAGGTGCGCAGCCCCAGGCGCAGGTCGTCCGGGCGGTCGACCATGGCGTATTCGGTATCGTAGGCGATGGCCCAGAAGATGTTGGCCGCCAGCATCGCCCAGCCGGCGGCCGGGATCGCTTGCTGCGTCGCGGCAAAGGCCATCGGAATGCCGAAGCCGAAGGCCACGCCCAGGTAGGCCTGCGGAATGGCGAAAAAGCGCTTGAACAGCGGATAGGAGGCCGCCAGGAAGACGGCCACCACGGACAGCGCCCAGACCAGGCGGTTCATCGGCAGCACCAGCAGCCCGGAGACCAGCGCCAATACGCCGGCCACCGCCAGCGCCTCGCGCGGGGCGATGCGACCGGCGGTCAGCACGCGGTTGCGCGTGCGTTCCACGTGCAGGTCGACGTCGCGGTCGAAGTAATCGTTGATCGCGCAGCCGGCCGAGCGCATCAGCGCGGTGCCGGCAACGAAGGCGAACAGCAGGTAGGGCGCGGGCGCGCCGCCGCTGGCGGCCCACAGCGCCCACAGCGTGGGCCACAACAGCAGCAGGATGCCGATCGGCTTGTCGATGCGCACCAGGCGCGCATACAGGGAAAGCCGCTCGGGCCAGGGCAGGACTCGGTTCATCCCGCTATCGTAGCAAGGCCGGGACCCCGCGGCGAGCCGGCGTGGGCGGCGGGCACCGCGCCCGCCATGCCCATTACTGCAACAGGCTGCGCAGCATCCAGGCGGCCTTCTCGTGCACGTCGAGCCGCTGGGTCAGCAGGTCGGCGGTGGGCTGGTCGTTGGCGGCGTCGGCCAGCTTGAAGGCATCGCGCGCGGTCTTGGCGACCGACTCGTTGCCGGTGACCAGCAGGCGGACCATCTCCATCGCCTCGGGCACGCTGGTCGGCTCGCCGATCGACGACAGCTTGCCGAACTCGCGGTAAGTGCCGGGGGCGAAATGGCCCAGCGCGCGGATACGCTCGGCGATGCTGTCGATCGAGTTCCACAGCTCGGTGTACTGTTCCATGAACATGGTGTGCAGGGTATTGAACATCGGCCCCGTCACGTTCCAGTGGAAGTTGTGCGTCATCAGGTACAGCGTGTAGGTGTCGGCCAGCAGCTTCGACAAACCGGCCGCGACGGCGGCGCGATCCTTGTCGGAGATGCCGATATCGATCCGCGGCGCGGTCGAACCGACGGGGGCAACGCTCTTGGAACTCGCTTTTTTGGCCATGAATCTCCCCTTGGGAATGGTTAAGGCACAAGAATATTAAATTACATGCACATCATGACGCAGGTTTGTCGCATGTCAACGCCCCCGTCCAGGACGCCGCGGATCCGGCTCCCCCGGTCCGCCGGCGTTGCCCCTAGAGGGACGCGCGCAGCGCGTCGGAGTGGGCTTCTACCTCAAGCATCGTGACTCCGTTCAGGCGGCAATCGTGCACCGCCGCCACCAGCGCCTCGATGGCGGCCGTGCGTGGAAAGCTCTTGCGCCACGCCAGCACCACGCGCCGTTCCGGAGCCGGCGGCGCGAACGGCACGTAGCGCAGCAGGTCGCGCTCGTCGGGCACCGGCGGCACCGAGGTCGACGGCAGCACCGTGATGCCGATGCCCGAGGCCACCATGTGGCGAATGGTTTCCAGCGACGAGCCTTCGAAGGTGCGCTGGATGCCGTCGCTGGCCGCCGAAAAGCGCGACAGTTCCGGGCATACCTCCAGCACCTGGTCGCGAAAGCAGTGGCCGCTGCCCAGCAGCAGCATGGTTTCGTTCTTCAGTTCCTCGGAGTGGACCTCGCTGCGTTTGGCCCAGGGATGGTCGCGCGGCACCGCCACCACGAAGGGCTCGTCGTACAGCGGCTGCAGCGACAGGCCGGCGTCGGGCAGCGGCAGCGCCATGATCGCGCAGTCGATCTCGCCCTGGCGCAGCAGCTCCAGCAGCCGCACCGTGAAATATTCCTGCAGCAGCAGAGGCATCTGCGGCGTGCGTTCGATCAGGCGCGGCACCAGTTGCGGCAGCAGATAGGGCCCGATGGTGTAGATCACGCCCACGCGCAGCGCGCCGGCCAGCGGATCGTGGCCCTGGCGGGCGATTTCCTTCAGGTTGGCGCTTTCCTCCAGGACCTTCTGGGCCTGGGCCACGATGCGCTGGCCGATGGGCGTCACGCCCACCTCCGAGCCGCCGCGCTCGAACAGCGTCACGCCCAGTTCGTCTTCCAGCTTGCGGATCGCCACCGACAGCGTCGGCTGGCTGACGAAACAGGCCTCGGCGGCGCGGCCGAAATGCCGTTCCCGCGCCACCGCGACGATGTACTTCAGTTCGGTCAGGGTCATGGGATGCCTCTGGAATGCTCAGGTCTTCAGGAAATCCTCGCGGCCGCGCATCCAGCGCGCGAGATGTGCCGCCACCACGGCCGGCTCGCGGGCCTGCAATTCGGCGGCCGCCTCGTGCGCCCGCTCGGCGATCTCGATGTCGGCGTCGAGGTCGGCAAAGCGCATCAGCGCCAGGCCCGACTGCCGCACGCCCAGGAACTCGCCCGGCCCGCGCAGTTCCAGGTCGCGCCGCGCGATCTCGAAACCGTCGGTGGTCTGGTGCATGGTGCGCAGCCGCGCCTTGGCCACCTGCGACAGCGGCGCCTGGTACAGCAGCACGCACACCGACTCGGCCGCGCCCCGCCCTACCCGCCCGCGCAGCTGGTGCAGCTGCGCCAGGCCGAAGCGCTCGGCGTGCTCGATCACCATCAGCGAGGCGTTCGGCACGTCGACGCCGACCTCGATGACCGTGGTGGCCACCAGCAGGTCGATCTCGCCAGCCGTGAAGGCCTGCATCACGGCCGCCTTCTCGGCCGTGGGCAGGCGGCCGTGCGCCAGCCCGACCCGCACGCCGGGCAGGCTGCGGCACAGCGCCTCGTAGGTGTCGACCGCGGTCTGCAGCTCCAGCGTTTCGCTTTCCTCCACCAGCGGACAGACCCAATAGGCCTGGCGGCCGCCGCGCACGGCGTCGTGGATGCGCGCCACCACCTCGTCGCGGCGGGTGTCCGACAGCAGCTTGGTGACCACCGGCGTGCGGCCCGGCGGCAGTTCGTCGATCACCGACACGTCGAGGTCGGCGAAGAAGGTCATCGCCAGCGTGCGCGGAATGGGCGTGGCGGTCATCATCAGCTGATGCGGGAACACGTCGTCGTGGCCGCCCTTGCCGCGCAGCGCCAGCCGCTGGCCCACGCCGAAGCGGTGCTGTTCGTCGACGATCGCCAGCCCGAGCCGGGCGAAGGCCACGTTCTGCTGGATCAGCGCCTGGGTGCCGACCGCCAGTTGCGCGGCGCCGCTCTCGACCCGGGCGGCGGCCTCGCGCCGCGCCTTGGGGCTCAGGCTGCCGGTCAGCCAGGCCACTTCCACGCCCAGCGGCTCCAGCCAGTCGACCAGCTTGCGGAAGTGCTGCTCGGCCAGGATCTCGGTCGGCGCCATCAGCGCCGCCTGGTAGCCGTTGTCGATCGCCTGCGCGGCCGCCAGTGCGGCCACCACCGTCTTGCCGCTGCCGACGTCGCCCTGCAGCAGGCGCTGCATCGGGTGCGAGCGCGCCAGGTCGGCCCCGATCTCGGCGCCGACCCGCCGCTGGGCGGCGGTCAGGCGGAAAGGCAGGGCGGCCAGCAGGCGCGCCGTCAGCGACCGGGGCCCGTCCGCCGCCGGCAGCGGCGGCGCCCGCTTGTCCAGCCGCGCCGCGCGCGCCTGCGCCAGCGACAGTTGCTGGGCCAGCAGTTCGTCGAACTTGATGCGCAGCCAGGCCGGATGCGCGCGGTCGCGCAGCGCGTCGGCCGAGGCATCGGGCGGCGGCGCGTGCAGCAGCCGCACGGCGGCGCCGAATTCCATCAGCCCGTAGCGCTCGCGCAGCGATGCCGGCAGCGTGTCGCGCAGGTCGGCCTGCGCCAGCGCGGCGGCGATCGCCTTGCGCAGCGCGGCCTGCGGCAGGCCGTCGGTGGTGGGGTAGACCGGCGTGAGCGAATCGGGCAGCGGCGGCCCGCCGTCGGCCACCGTGGTGCGCGGGTGGACCATCTCCATGCCGAAGAAGCCGCCGCGCGCCTCGCCGCGGGCGCGGATGCGGCGCCCCACCGCCAGCTGCTTCTGCTGGCTGGGGTAGAAGTTCAGGAAGCGCAGCGCCAGTTCGCCGCTGTCGTCGGCGATCGCGGCCAGCAGCTGCCGGCGCGGCCTGTAGCCGATCTCGCAGCGCGTCACCACGCCCTCCACCTGCGCCCACATGCCGGGCAGCAGCCGGGCGATCGGCGTCAGCCGCGTCTCGTCCTCGTAGCGGATCGGCAGGTGCAGCACCAGGTCTTCGCTGCTGCGCAGGCCCAGCTTGTGCAGCTTGCGCTGCAGCGGCGACAGCTCGGTGGCGGCGTCGTGCGACAACTCGGCTCCCGCGGCGCTGCTAGAGCACCAGCACCGCCTCGACTTCGAACTGGGCGCCCTTGGGCAGTTGCGACACGCCCACCGTCGACCGGGCCGGGAACGGCTGCGGGATGATCTCGGCCATGATCTGGTTGACCGTGCCGAACTTGGAAAGATCGGTCAGGAACAGGGTCAGCTTGACGATCTGGTCGAGCCTGCCGCCGGCCGCCTCCACCACCGCCGACATATTGGCGAAGGCCTGGCGCACCTGCGCCTCGAAGCCCTGCGATACCAGCTCTCCGGTGCCCGGCTCCAGGCCGATCTGGCCCGACAGGTAGACCGTGGTGCCGGCGGGCGCGGCCACCGCCTGCGAATAGGGGCCGACCGCCGCCGGCGCGGCGTCCGTATGGATGATGCGTTTGCTCATGATCGTGGTCCGGGTCGATATGGGTTCCGTAGGTCCGAAAACGCCCCGTCGCGGCGGACGAGGGCATGCCATACGTAAAGCTATCAGAAATTCGGGATCAATAGTTGACGGTGGACGCATGGCATTCGTAACCGCGCGGGTAAAATGGTTTTGCAGGTACGCTTTCGGCCGAAAGCGTACCCTTTGCGCCCCGGCGGGCTGCCATGGCCCGGCCGCCCCCGGAATCCGATCATGAAACAGCCTCACCGCCCCTGCCGCCCGCCCTTCCCCCGCGCGGCCCGCCCGCTTTCCTCGCAAGCAGGGTGCGTCGGGTCATGAGCGCGGCCACCTGGCGCGAGCGCCTGCTGGGCAAGGCGCGCGATCCGCTGTCGCCCGACACCCGCCACTCGATCGCGCTGGCCGCCTTCCTGGCCTGGGTCGGCCTGGGCGCCGACGGCCTGTCGTCGTCGGCCTACGGCCCCGAGGAAGCCTTCCGCGCGCTCGGCCCCCACACCCACCTGGCGCTGTTCCTGGCGATCGCCACCGCCGTCACGGTGTTCGTGGTGGCGCTGGCCTACAACCAGGTGATCGAGCTGTTTCCCACCGGCGGCGGCGGCTACCGGGTCTCCACCGCGCTGCTCGGGCCCAGCGCCGGCCTGGTATCGGGCTCGGCGCTGATCGTCGACTACGTGCTGACCATCGCGATCTCGGTCGCCAGCGGCACCGACGCGCTGTTCTCGCTGCTGCCGCCCGACTGGCAGCCATTCAAGCTGGGAACGGCCTGCGGGATGGTGATCGTGCTGCTGTGGCTGAACCTGCGCGGCGCGAAGGAAAGCATCAGCTTCCTGCTGCCGATCTTCATCGGCTTCGTGCTGACCCACGCGCTGCTGATCGGCTGGGGCGTGCTGGCCCACGCCCGGGGCCTGCCGGCGCTGGTGCCCGACACCCTGCGCGAGGTACATGCCTTCTCGAAAGAAGCCGGCTGGGTGTTCGTGCTGGCGCTGTTCCTGAAGGCCTATTCGCTGGGCGGCGGCACCTACACCGGCATCGAGGCGGTCTCCAACAACGTCGACCGGCTGGCCGAACCGGTGGTCCACACCGGCAAGCTGACCATGCTGCTGATGGCGTTCAGCCTGGCGTTCACGGCCGCCGGCATCATCCTGCTCTACCTGCTGTGGCAGGCCCAGCCGGCGCCGGGCCAGACGCTGAACGCGGTGGTGTTCGGCAACATCCTGGCCGAGATGGGCCTGCAGGGCGGCAGCCAGGTGGCGGCGCTGACCGCGGTGCTGGCGTTCGAGGCCGGGCTGCTGTTCGTGGCGGCCAACACGGGCTTCCTGGGCGGCCCGTCGGTGCTGGCCAATATGGCGGCCGACTCCTGGATGCCGCACCGTTTCCGCTACCTGTCGAACCGGCTGGTCACCGAGAACGGCATCGTGCTGATGGGCATCGGCGCGCTGGCCATCCTGCTGCTGACCGGCGGCGAGGTCTCGGTGCTGGTGGTGCTGTATTCGATCAACGTATTCCTGACCTTCTCGCTGTCGCTGGCCGGCCTGTCGCGCTACTGGATCAAGAACCGCCGCAACCCGCTACACAAGGCCCACTGGAGCCGCCGGCTGGCGCTGTCGCTGGCGGGGCTGGCCATCACCAGCGCGATCCTGGCGGTGACCGTGGTCGAGAAATTCTTCGAGGGCGGCTGGGTCACGCTGCTGATCACCGGCCTGCTGATCGCCGCCTGCATCGGCGTGCGCGCGCATTACCGCGACACCCGGCGGCGCATCGCGCTGATCGACGAGGTGTTCGCCGACCAGGCGTTCGGCTCGGAGGCCTCGCCGCCGGCGCCGGATCCGCTGGCGCCCACGGCCGCCTTCCTGGTCGGCTCCAGCCGCGGCGGCGGCCTGCATGCGCTCTTGTGGGTGCAGCGCATGTTCCCCGGGCATTTCAAGAATTTCGTCTTCATCAACGCCCGCACCGTCGACGCCCAGGCCTACGGCGGCCCGGAAGCGCTGGAGGCCATGCGCGTGCAGTCGGCCACCTCGCTGAAATACTTCGAGCGTTTCTGCAACAGCTACGGGCTGGCGGCCGACAGCCGGCTGGGGTACGGAACCGACGTGGTGCAGACGCTGGACAAGCTGATCACCGAGGTGCTGCAGAAGTATCCGAACACCATCGTGTTCGCCAGCAAGCTGGTGTTCAAGCGCGAAAACATCATCACCCGGCTGCTGCACAACCAGGCCATCGACGCGCTGCAGCGGCGCATGCACATCAACGGCCGGCAGATGATGGTCCTGCCCATGCTGATAGATTAGGCTGCCCTGCGCGCACTGGCGGAGCCGGATCCGCTGTGCCCCGGGTTGGGCGATGCGGTGGAAAGTGGTAGCGTCATGGTTAACTGGAATTGCCCATGCTCAAGTTCGAACACCTGGTCCAGATCAACGATCCGCAATTGCCGGCGCTGGAGCCGCTGTCACGCGAGCAGTTGTGGCGCGGCCTGGTGATGCGGGCCCGCTTCCCCACCGAGTTCGTGCTGGGCCTGGAAAGCTGCGTGATCGAAAGCGAGCGGGAGGCCGGCGACGATACCGTGCTGACGCGCAAGCTGGATTTCGGTCCCTTCCAGGTGCACGACACCGTCACTCTGACGCCGATGGACCGGGTCAGTGTCGTGGCCCAGGCCACCGATCTGTGGCCGCGCAGCGAGGCCACCGTGCACATCGAGGAACCCCAGCCGGGCGCGCTGTTCCTGCGCTTCGTGTACGAACTGGCGCTGGAGGACGGCAGCGAAGACCTGGCCGAGCCGATGCAGGATCTGCGCAAGCAGGCCTATGTGGCGGCCGACCTGGATACCGTGCAGCGCATCCGCGAGCTGACGGGCGGCAGCGGGCTGCTGCACTGAGGGCGCGCCCCGGCGGCCGCGCCAGCCTCGGCGCGGCGGGCGAACCGAGGGCGCCGCGCGCTTGCCCCGCCGGAGGAACGCTTTATTTTTCGACGAACGCCCGCTCGACCACGTAGTCGCCGGGTTCGCCGGTATGCGGCGAGGCCTTGAAGCCGCGCGCGTCCAGCATGGCGCTCACGTCGGCCAGCATGTGGGGGCTGCCGCACAGCATGGCGCGATCCTGCGCCGGGTCGAGCGGCGGCAGGCCGATGTCGCTGCACAGCTTGCCGCTTTCGATCAGGTCGGTGATACGGCCCTGGTTGCGGTAGGGCTCGCGGGTGACGGTGGGGTAGTAGATGAGCTTGTCGCGCACCATGTCGCCGAAATATTCGTTGTTCGGCAATTCGTTCGTGATGAAGTCGTTGTACGCCAGCTCGCTGACCCAGCGCACGCCGTGCACCAGCACGACTTTCTCGAAACGCTCGTAGACGTCGGGGTCCTTGATAATGCTCATGAAGGGCGCCAGCCCGGTGCCGGTGCCGAACAGGTACAGGTGCTTGCCGGGCAGCAGGTCGTCCACCACCAGCGTGCCCACCGGCTTGCGGCTGACGAGGATGGAATCGCCTTCTTTCAGATGCTGCAGGCGCGAAGTGAGCGGGCCGTCCTGCACCTTGATGCTGAGGAATTCGAGGTGGTCTTCGTAATTGGCGCTGGCGATGCTGTAGGCGCGCATCAGCGGCTTGCCTTCTACCTCGAGACCGATCATCACGAAATGGCCGTTGTGGAAACGCAGCGCCGGGTCGCGCGTGGTCCGGAAGCTGAACAGCGTGTCGTTCCAGTGGTGAACGCTGGTGACGCGCTCGGTATTGAAAGCGGCCATGGCCCTTGAAATTCCTTCCTAGGTAGTTGCCCTATTCTACCAAAGCCGCCGCCCGCGGCGGCTTGCGGCCAAACGCGATTTGCCGCTGCCGCGGCATCCTGCTAGAATTTCGCTTCTCTGGGGACGTAGCTCAGCTGGGAGAGCGTCGCGTTCGCAATGCGAAGGTCGGGAGTTCGATCCTCCTCGTCTCCACCACTATTCAGCGCCCAACCGTTCTCGGTTGGGCGTTTCCATTTCTGGGGTCCGCAGACGACGCGGGGTTCCGGGCCATTCTGCGTGTGCCGCCAGTCGTCGGACAAGGGGCCATGACGCGGCCGGTTCGCTCCTGTTCCGCCCTATCTTCTCTCGAAACCTGCGCCAACTTCTTCGTCGTGGCACACGCACACGGCCTCGTGTGCCCGCAACTTGCGCGCGTGCCATTGCCATCGGTTGTCCAGCGAACTTGGAGCAGCAATCCATCACGCCAACGCGCCCGCCGCGCAGGGCATCGAATACAAGCCTGCGCGTTGCTGCGTGACCACGAGGGCAACGTAGGCGGCGTGCTGTGCTGCAGGCTCTGGCTTGCCCTTGTCTTTCGCCTTGATCTTGAACAGGTCGCTCGGTTTCGCGCTGTTCAAGCCGGCGCGTTGCATGATCCGTTCCGCCGTCGTGGCCTCGCCCTTGAACGACCACAGCGCCTCGAACACCTTGGCCTGACCGTCGGTGAACCGGATCGGTGTGCCGTTGCCGTCCGGCAGTGTCGCCCACTTGAAGTCCGCCGAAAACGGCCCGTTCACCGGCGTGGCCGGATCGGCGACCGCCGGTTGCGCGGACGATGCTGTCGCGCCGATGAGCGCGATCCCGCCGCCATAGAAGGCGAAGCGCTCCTCCAGCGCCAACCATTCCACACCCGCGCCGAAAGGCGATCCGCGCGTCGTGCGTGGCCTCGGCGCGATCACCCGGATGTCGCCGCCCGCCACTCTCACTCGATCCAACAGCGCGGGTTCTTGCTGTACCCGCGCCAGATCGCGGGCGAGCAGCACGGGCGCGCGTCGAGCATCGCCGAGTCGCCACACGCCGTCGCCCAGATCATCGATGCCGTCGCGGCTTTCGATGCCGAGCGCAAGGCGCATCTTCTGACGGAACCAGTCCTCGTCCAAGGCCAAGGCCGCACCATCGCTCGCTTCGACGGCCACTGGCCCGCAGTCCGGGCAACTGGCGTTCTTTGTGGAAGCGCATCATCGGGATGCCCAGCAGTTCCGCCGCCTTGCCCTCGGAAATGTATTGCTCGGCCAAGGCGCGGTACACCAGCTGATCAAACAGTCGTGGATGCTCTTGCGGCAGCGGGTCGCCTGGCTCGTTCTTGCGCCAGCCCTTTGCCGAAAACCGCTTGACCATCGAAAGGTGGGCGGCCTCGGTGATCACGCCACATTGTTTGGCTCGCTGCAGCCATCCGGCCATCGATAGGCCGAATTCGTGTTTGAGCACATAGAGCTCTTGCCATTCCAGCGCATGGCGTTGCTGGCCAAGCAGCTGAAGTACCGCGACACGCGGAGCCAGAAATGCACCGGCGAAACGGTCGCAGGCTTTCTCTTCGTCGATGCCGTCTGCCAGTCGTCCTTCAAGCAGCAGATGCCCCAGCTCATGCGCCAGGGTGAACCGCTGCCGATCACCCGGCCAGCGCTTGGAAACTGCCACAACTGGATACTCCCGGCCATCTTCGGTTCGCGCCTTGGCAGTCAAGCCAGAGAACCCAGGATTATCTTCATCGACCACGATGACCAGCAGGCCAAGCCCTTCGAGGGTGTCGGTGAGGTCGGCAATCGGGTTCATACCCAACTGCCAAGCGTCGCGAACCGTATCCGAGAACGCATCGATCTCATCCAGCGAGATGATGTGTTCATGCAGGTTCGCGGGCGGTGCAAACGCCGGGAACGGCAGCTCGGGAAAGGCGCCGAGCAACTCCACGCGTTTTTCCACCAACTCGACGACCTTGATCTTCAGCGCATCCTGCGCCGTCTTGCCAAAGGTCGAGAGCTTGCGGAACTCGGGCTGCAGCAGTTCGACTGTATGCGTGCGGAAGAAGTACTCGGTCCGGATGCCGCAGGCGCGGGCCAGCTTGAGCAGCTGAGACGACGAGGGGGTCAGAAGACCCTTCTCGTACTTCTGGATGGCGGTGTGAGAAACACCCACCTGTTCACCCAAGGCACCCAGGGTCAGACCTGCCGCCAATCGTGCTTGACGAATGCGATCTGCAATCATGACGCCTCCTTGGGTTTGGTTTAAAGCGACCGCTATCCTACCAAATTTTTAAACCAAAGAGAATCCCACGCCTCCTAGGCGGCAGCGACGTCACCCGTGGGCGATCACTTCCATGCAGGGACGCATCACGTTGAGAATCAGGAACATCTGGCGCGACGCGCTCGACCGATGCGGCGATTGGCACCTTCATTCTCCGCACTTTGTGCGGTGAATCTCTTGCCTTTGCGGCGAATCGGGTGTTTAATCTCCGCATGGATAGCGGAGAAAAACTCTACATCTGGCAGGCCGACGATTGGCCCAACTGGCGCTACGACCTGTCGGCGCTCACTGGACCGTTGACCGAGGTAAGCCGCGCCCAAGGCGTGCTGCTGGGCCGACTGGCCGACGTCGGGCTGGCGCTGCGCGATCAGGCCAGCCTCGCCGCACTGACCGAAGACGTGGTCAAGACCAGCGAAATCGAGGGCGAGGTCCTCAACGTCGAATCGGTGCGCTCGTCCATCGCCCGGCGTCTGGGCGTGGACATCGGAGCGATCGCGCCGGTGGATCGGCATGTGGAAGGCGTCGTGGAGATGGTGCTCGATGCCACGTCCCACGCCGCCTCCCCACTGACCGCCGAGCGCCTGTTCGGCTGGCATGCAGCGCTGTTCCCGACCGGCTACTCCGGCATGAACAAGCTCACCGTGGGCCAGTGGCGCGACGATGCCGCCGGGCCGATGCAAGTGGTTTCCGGCCCGGTGGGGCGGCGCAAGGTTCACTTCCAAGCGCCGCCCGCCGGTGTGCTGCCCGTCGAGACGGCGCGCTTCCTCGCGTGGGCGAACGAGGAAACCGGCGGCGAGCCCATGCTCATCAAGGCCGGGCTGGCGCATCTGTGGTTCGTGACGCTGCACCCCTTCGACGACGGCAACGGGCGCATCGCCCGCGCCGTGGGCGATCTGTTCCTGGCCCGCGCCGATGGCAGCCCGCAACGCTTCTACAGCCTGTCGGCGCAAATTCAGCGCGAGCGCAAGGACTACTATGACATCCTGGAGCGCACGCAGAAGGGCACGCTCGACGTCACCGGCTGGCTGTCATGGTTCCTCGCTACGCTCGGGCGCGCCGTCACCAGCGCGCAATCCACGCTTGATGCCGTGCTGGTCAAGGCGCGCTTCTGGCAACGCTGCGCAGGCACGCCGCTGAACGAACGGCAGGTGAAATTGCTCAACCGCCTGCTCGACGGCTTCGAGGGCAAGCTCACCAGCAGCAAGTGGGCGGCCATCGCCAAGTGCTCGCCCGACACCGCGCTGCGCGACATCACGCAGTTGCTGGACTTGGGCGTGTTGAAGAAATCGCCCGGTGGCGGGCGCAGCACCGGCTACGAACTGGCGGACTGAAGTGCATCGACGTCCGTGTCCACGTTGCTGCGGCACGGACGCAGGTGGTGCACCTCCCATCGGAAGACTTCTTCGATGCTGAAGCGGATGACGTCACCGTTCGCCATCCTGTAGAAAGGAATGCCGAGCCGGTGGCGTTCCTGATTCTGATGAAGCCAGTGAGCGGGCAGTCCAGTGATGTCGGCCACTTCCTTGGCGGAGTAGAAAATCTGATCGCGCCGACCGGGTCGCTGCTGCATCATCTGCTCGATGGCATCTTCGCGCGCCGTGGGCGAGGATTCGGACAAGGCGCGTCCCGCGCTGGATCTCCACGTCACCTGCGCCTTGCGCTCGAAGGCCTCGACCTCCATCAGGAGGTAGCGGACAGACCTGCCGATGTGCCATGCGGGCGGGCCGATGCCTTCCGAACGCCAGCGTTGCAGCGTCTTGGGCGAGAGGTTCCACCTTGAGCACAGCTGCGTTTCGTTGAGAACCGGATACTTGATTGTTGGCTCATCCGGACCGGGGTCTGCGTGACGAGCGTTGGCGTCAGCCTTTGGTTTCATCATGCGCCTCCGTCAGGGCGGCCTCGGCCGCCGCAAGGCTGCCGTACTGCGCGATGAGCGCGAAGGCCTCGTTGAGGTAGTACCGCTTCGGCTCAGGCGCGGCTGGCACCTGAGGTTCGACGACGGGCGTCGCCGCCGTCAATGGCGGCAAGGCAGCATCGTTGGGCATCCCCTGGCGGTTTGCCAGCTCATAGGCCACGATTTCAGCCACCGCGTAGCGGACGGCCTTGGAGAGCTTGAAGTACGGTGGGCCGCGCTCTTCGCTGCGCCAGCGTTGCAAGGTCTTGATGCTAATGTTCCAGCGCAAGGCAAGTTCGGTTTCGGTGAAGGCGGGTTCGGTCAACATGGCGCTCCTTTCGTCGTTCGTGCCGGGCATTACGGCGGCGAACGCGACGAAAGCCAAGTTGCAGGCCCGGAAGCGCCCGGCATTGCCGACGGCTGCGAGTGCCAATCGGCCTCTCTGAACTTCCGGTCGTGGGCATGTGCGGGGGCGCGGAATCCTTCCCCGGAATCGCGCGCATATGGCGAGCCTTCCGCCCGGGTCTGAGGGTCAGCGGAGACGCGGGTTTCGTTTCTTGCTAAACTCCACCACCAGGATGCAAAAAAGGCCGCGAGCGTTGCTGCGGCCTTTTTCATTTCTCCAGCGCCATTTCTTAGGCGCCGTCCGAACCAAGGAACTCAAACGCGCCGCGGCGAGAACGAAGCCGCCCGCAGCAGCATCACGTTTTGCTCGACGAAGCTGCCGCGGTTGACCTCCTTGAACGCCTGCCACTCGGGGTCGGCGTCGAGCCGGGCGCGGCGCGCTTCGCGGTCGGCCATGCTGTCGTACACCCAGATGTGCAGCACCTGGTTGAGCGTGCCGACCTCGGTAACGAAACAGCCCAGCAGCCGCTCCAGGTGCCGCAGCAGGATGGGCAGCGCCTGGGTTTCGTAGCGCTTCAGATAGGTGTCCAGCGTGCCGTGCGGCACGGTATAGGTACGGTGCTCGATCAGCATGCCAGGCTTCTACTCCGTGATGACGATGTGGTTGGCCTTCATGAACGGAATCCAGCGGTCGAATTCCGAATCGATCTTCTTCTGGAACTGGGCTGCGTCCATCGGACCGTTCAGCCCGGCGTCCCGCAGCGCCTTGGCCGTTTCGGGCATGGCCAGGGCTTTCAGGAAGGCGGTTTCCAGTTTCTTGCGCACCTCGGGCGGCGTGCCGGAGGGCGCGAAGGCGCCGTACCAGTTGGTTTCCTGCAGCTGCGGCTGGCCGGCCTCGACCGCGTTGGGCACGTCCGGCAGGTAGGGCGACCGCTTGGTGTCGTAGATCACCAGCGCGGTCAGCCGGCCGTCCTTCACGTAGGGCTGCAGCACCGGCACGTCGGCATTGAGCACGTCGATCTGCCCCGCCATCAGGTCCACCAGCGCGGGCGCGGCGCCTCGGTACGGCACATGCACCATGTGGATGCCGGCCGCGCTGTTGAGCAGGGCGCCGCCCACGTGCATGGTCGAGCCCACCCCGGCCGAGCCGTAGGCCAGGCGCTGCCCGCTCTTGCCTTTGGCGATCAGTTCGTCCAGGGTCTTGACGCCCAGCGACGGGCGCACCACCAGCAGGGTCTGAACTTCGCCCAGCATGGCCAGCGGCGCCAGGTCTTTGCGCGGATCGTAGGGCAGCTTGGGCATCGCGCCGGCCGCCATCACGTAGCTGGCGGTGGCGATCAGCAGCGTCTTGCCGTCGGGAGCCGCTTTGGCCACATAGTTCGAGCCGATGGTGGCCCCGGCACCGCCGCGGTTCTCGATGACGACGGTATCCCCTAGCGTGGTCGACAGCGCCTGGCCGACGACCCGCGCCACGGCATCGACCGGGCCGCCGGCTGCGAACGGCACCACCAGCTTGACGACGTCGGCATGGGCGGTGCCGGCGGCGCACAGGGCGGCGGCCAGCCATGCCGCGTGGCGTTTGAATGGCTTGAACATGAAGTCTCCTTAGATTCGGTTGTCGTGTACGGCGCGCCGGGGCTGCTTCAGCCGGCGTAGCGAGGTTCGGGCACGCCGCGCACGCCGACGTCGAGCGCGAACAGGCCGCCCGCATAGGGCTCCTTGACGATCTGCTCGGCGGGCAGCCGTTGCGAGTGCGAGGTGACGTACAGCGTGGCCAGGTCCGGGCCGCCGAAGGCCGGGCAGGTCGGGAAGGTGACCGGCATCTGGATGGTGCGCACGACGCTGCCGTCGGGGGCAAGGCGGACCAATTGCCCGCTGATGACCATGCAATTCCAGATGTAGCCCTCGGCGTCGACCGTGGCGCCGTCCGGGCGGCCCGGCTGGCCGGTCCAGTCCTTGAACACGCGGCGGTTCGAGATCACGCCATCGTCGACGTCGAAATCGAAGGCCCAGACCACCTGGTTGTGGGTATCGGCGAAATACATGGTGCGGTCGTCCAGGCTCCAGCTGATCGCGTTCGGCAGCACGAAGCCGTCGAGCATCGGGCGGCACTGGTGGTCGGCATCGAGGCGATACAGCGTGCCCAGCGGGTCGCGCAGCTTGTCGTGCATGCTGCCCACCCAGAAGCGCCCGCGGCGATCGCACTTGCCGTCGTTCAGGCGCATGCCTTCCCGGCCGGGCTCGGGATCGGCGATCTGCAAGGGCGGCTGTTGGGTTTCCGGATCGAACAGATACAGGCCGCGGTTGGTGGCCAGCAGGAAGCCGCCGGCCTCGCGCAGCGCGATCGCGCCGACCTGCAGCATCTCCGGCAGGCGCTGGGCGGTGTGCTTGCCGGTGGCCGGGTCGTACGATTGCAGCGCCGGGCGCCGCACGTCCACCCACCACAGCTTTTTCGTGCGGTCGCACCACAGCGGCACTTCGCCGAGGATATCGGCGCTCTGCACTACGCAGTCCATCTGAATACTCATATTCCCGTCTCTCCCGGAGGTAGCAGGCGGCCGGGCCGCCTATTTGTATTTGGTCTGCGCCAGCGCGGCCTGGTCGATGCCGGCGGCGATGTCGCTGCGCTGGCGCGCATCGCCCTGGTCGATGTGCTCGGCCGCGCGCAGCACGGCCTCGACCTGCTCGAAGGGAACGAACACCACGCCGGCCTCGTCGGCCGCCACCAGGTCGCCGGCGTCGACGCTGACGCCGGCGATGCGCACGCGCCCGTTGATCTCGGCCGTCTGTAGCCGCCACTTGCCGGTGATCGGCGTCACGCCGCGCGCCCACAGGGGCAAGCCCAGTTCGCGCGATACCTGCGGGTCGCGGTAGGCGCCGTCAATGATCGCGCCGGCGCAGCCGGCGCGCTGCGCCAGGGTGGCCGACTGCCCGCCCATGTTGGAGGCGTCCGGCAGGCCTTCGATCACCACCACGTCGCCCGGTCCGGCCAGGTTGTAGGCCTCTTGTTCGCCCATCCGGCTCTTGCCGTCTTCGGCGTTGCGCGTGACGCCGCCGGTGCGCTCCACGTTGCGCACCGTGACGGCCTGCCCGACGACGCGGGCGCCCGGCAGGTTCGGCGGCAGTTCCATGGCCGGCACCGCGCCGCGCAGGCCGAGCTGGTCGAGCGCATCGGAAAGCGTGCCGGTCAGGTCCTCCAGCGCGGCGAAACGGGCGAGCACGCCGGGATCGAGCCGGGGCAATTCCATGCGGCGTATCGCGTCCCGCGGTACGCGGCCGGTAAGTTTCTTTTCGGTCATGGACGGCTTGCCCTAGCGTTAACCCTAGGAATCTCTTAAAACAGGATATTTCAATAATCCCATGTAACGAGATTCATGTAAACACAGGAATCCTACTGAGCCGTTCCGGCGGCCGGGTATCATGTGCTACCCCAGTTCTTCCCGCCATTCGCCGACGCCGTGAGCCTGCCCGAATCCCCCGCCTCGTCCAGCCTGGGCAAGGCGCTCGAACTGCTCGATCTGTTTTCGCTCACATCCCCGCTGGTGCGCATCGACGACGTCATCGCGCGCTTCGGATTCCCCAGGTCGACCGCCTACCGCTACCTGAAGGAACTATGCGATGCCGGCCTGCTGGCGCCCGCCTCGGGCGGCGCTTATTCGCTGGGGCCGCGCGTCATCGAGTTCGAGCGCCTGCTCGAGCTGACCGATCCGCTGTATCGCGCCGGCCAGCAGGTGCTGCAGGAAATCGGCGACCCGGGCGCGGTCTATCTGCTGCACAACCTGTACCGCGACAAGGTGCTGTGCATCTACAAGCAGGGGCCGGACGTGATCGAATACGAGGGCCGCCGCATCACGGTGCGGCGCGCGCGGGGCCTGCCGTTTCCGCTGTTCCAGGGCGCCGGCTCGCTGGCCCTGCTGCCCTGGCTGTCGCCGCATCGCATCCGCCAGACCTATCTGCGCAATGCCGCCGAGATCGCATCGTCCGGACTGGGAGACGACTGGGAGGCGTTCCGCCGGGTGCTGGCCGCCATTCGCCGCAAGGGCTATTCGACCAGCCAGGGCACCATCACCCCCTTCCTGGGCGGCATCGCGGTGCCGGTGCTGCTGCCCGAAGACAGGAAACTGGTCGGCAGCCTGGCCTGGACGGTGGCCGCCGGGGCGATGACGGAGGAACGGGTCGAATCCTGTGCCGAACACCTTACCCGGGCCGCGCAGGCGATCGCGCGTGAATACGTGAAGGTGGCGGCCGACATGTAAAGGCCGCCGCCCTTACAGCCAGCCCGCCCGCCGCAGCCGCGAATGCATGTACAGGCAGGCGCCGGCCGTGGCCGCCACCACGAGCGGATAGGCCCAGCGCCACGACAGTTCCGGCATCGACCGGAAGTTCATGCCGTACAGGCTGAACACCACCGTCGGGATCGCCAGGATGGCGCCCCAGCCGGCCAGCCGCTTGACCACTTCGTTCTGGCTGACCGTGACGATGGCCAGATTGACCTGGATCGCGGTGGTCAGCATTTCGCCCAGCGCGTCCAGCATCGACGTGATCCGGTTGATGTGGTCCTCCACATCGCGGAAATAGGCCCGCATGTCGCGCGGCACGAATTCGTCGTGCGAACGGACCAGCTGGCTGCAGATGTCCTGCACCGGCAGCGCGGCCGACCGCAGGCGCAGCAATTGGCTCTTCAGCTCGTACAGCCGGCCGATCGCGGCGCGGTCGAAGCGGTCGCTGAAGATCTGCTCTTCCAGTTCCTGGAACAGGTTCTGCAGCTGGATGGCGATCGGCAGGTAGTGGTCGACGACGAAATCGAGGATGGCGTACAGCACGTAGCATGGGCCGTGGGCCAGCTTCTCCGGCGCGGCCTCGCATTTCTGGCGCAGCGGCGCGTAGGTGGTGGAGGCGCCGTGGCGGATCGACACCACGAAATTGCGGCCGACGAAGACGTGGGTTTCGCCGAACAGGATGCGTTCGCCTTCCAGCTGGGCCGTGTTGAGCACTACGAACAGCGTGTCGGCGTAGGCTTCCAGCTTGGGGCGCTGGTGGGCGTTGAGCGCGTCCTCGATCGCCAGGTCGTGCAGGCCGAAGGCCTGCTGCACCTGGCGCAGCAGGGTCAGGTCGGGCTCGAACAGGCCGAGCCAGGCGAAGCTGCCGGGCTCGGCCAGCAGTTCGCCGATGCGCGCCAGGTCGGCCTCGCCGGTCTTCTTGCCGTGGCGGTACACGGCCGAGTTGATGATCATCGGATGCGGGGTCGTGCCGTCCATCGTCAGCCTGCTGTGCTGGTGATGGCAGGATGATACGCGCTGCCGGCGGCGCCCCGCATCCCGGGGCGCCGGCTTGGCCGGGCTTCAGAAGCCGTAGAGCCGGGCCGGGTTGTCGACCAGGATCCGCCGCAGCACTTCCGGCGCGCCGGCCCAGCGGTTCAGCCGCGCCAGCGCCGCGCCGTCGTCGACCGGATGGAAGGGCTCGATGCGGTCGGGCGTGCGCGGCACGCCGGGCCAGGCGCCGCCGTGCGGCCAGTCCGAGCCCCACAGCAGGCGGTCGGGATTGGCCTCGATCAGGCCGCGCGCCAGCGCCGCCGCGTCTTCGCCGTCCGGATCGCGGGCGACGCGGCGCGGCGCCGACAGCTTGACGTAGACCCGCCCGTCGCGCAGCCAGTCGCGCAGCAGCAGGAAGCCCGGGCTCGACGATCCGCCGGCGGCGTCGACGCGGCCGAAATGATCCAGCACCAGCGGCACCGGCAGGCTCTCCACAACGGGACGCAAGGCCAGCAGCACGTCCGGATGGGTATAGACCTGCACGTGCCAGCCGCGCCCCCGGGCAATGCCGGCCGCGGCCTGCAGCGCCCGCGCGGCCGAGGCCGGGTCGCGCTCGCCGGCCGACTCCAGGTTGATGCGCAGGCCGCGCACGCCGGCCGCCGCCAGCGCGTCGAGCTCGGCGTCGGGCACACCGGCCGCCACCACCGCCACGCCGCGCGCGGCGCCGCCGAGTTCGCCCAGCGCGGCGCGCAGGCAGGCGTTGTCGGTGCCGTAGGCGCTGGACTGCACGATCACCGCGCGCTGCAGGCCCAGCGCCCGCTGCCGCGCGCGCAGATCCTCCAGCGTGGCGACGTCGGGCGTGTAGAGGCGGTCTGCCGCGAACGCGAATTGCGACGGCGGCGGATAGACGTGCACGTGGCAGTCGCAGGCCCCGGCGGGCACGTCGAAGCCGGGCGCGCTGTGGATGACGCCGAGCACGGCGCGGCCGCCGGCGGCCGCGTTCGCCGCGGGCGGGCGTGCGGAGGCGCTCACAGCTTGATCTCCGCCACCTGCCGGGCCTTGGCGGCGGCCCCCGCCATCAGGAACGCGAGGTCGGTGCCGGTGGACACGAAGCGGGCCCCCATGCGCACGAATTCGGCCGTCAGGTCGGGGCGCGAGGCCAGCCCGCCGATGCCGACGTGGCGGCCGTTGGCGCGCGCGGCGGCGATGATGCGTTCGAACGCGGCGCGCACCCTCGGTTCGTCGTAGCGGCCGGGGATGCCCATTTCCGCGGTCAGGTCGTTGGTGCCGACCAGCAGCAGGTCGACGCCGTCTACCGCGGCGATTTCCTCCACCTTGTCCAGCGCTTCCAGCGTCTCGATCATCACCGCCACCAGGGTGGCGTCGTTGAGCGCGGCATTGGCCTCGTCGGTGGGATAGTTGCGGTATTGCAGGTGCGGCAGCCCGGCGTTGGCCGAGCGTTCGCCGTAGGGCGGGAACTTGGCGGCGGCCACCACCTTGCGGGCGTCTTCGGCGCTGCGGATGTGCGGCGCGATGATGCCCAGCGCGCCGCCGTCGAGCACGCGGCCGATGGTGGCCGGCGCCAGCCCCGGCACCCGCACGAAGGGCGCGATGCCGGCGCCCAGCGCGGCGATGCAGATCTGCCCGGCGGCGTCGAGCGAGATGCTGCTGTGCTCGACGTCGATGTACAGGGTGTCGAAGCCCGCGCTGGCGGCGATGCGGGCGATTTCCACCGTGCGCACCAGGCGCACGATCATCGACGCGACCACCTCGTCGCGGGCAAGCTTTTCTTTCACGACGTTGCGCAGCACGTCTCGCAGCGGTACCGACATGGTTCGTCTCCTCCGGATTGGATTCAGGCGCTATATCTTGCGCACGCGGCTCATAGATTTCTAATAAATTGTCTGCAGATCGGCATAAACCAGCCTTATGCAGGCAAAAAGGAGACGCGCAATGAGCATGAGCATGCGGCACATCGAGGTTTTCCACGCCATCATGCGGACCGGTTCGGTCACCGGCGCGGCCAGGCTGCTCAACGTGTCGCAACCGGCGGTCAGCACCGTCATCAAGCATTGCGAGACGCGCCTGCGGATCCGCCTGTTCACCCGCGTCGGCGGCCGCCTGCAGCCCACGCCCGAGGCCGAGGCCATCTTTCCCGACATCGCGGCCATCTACGGCCGGCTCGACGCGGTGGGCCGGCTGGTGCAGGACCTGGCCGGCGGCCGGCTCGGCACGCTGTCGATCGCGGCCGCCTTCCCGATCGCCAACGGCTACCTGGCGCGGGCGGTGGCCGAGTTCATCGCCGACCGGCCGCGCGCCCGGGTCGCGCTGCAATCGCTGACCTCGCCGGAGGTGATCGACCGGGTCGTCAACCGCGAGGTGGAACTGGGCATCGCCTACGAGCCGGTGGTCAACGCCGAGGTGGAAACCAGCGTGCTGGTCAGCTCCAGCGTGGCCTGCGTGATGCGCGACACCCATCCGCTGGCGGCGCAGCCGGAGATCGAGCTGGGCCAGCTGGAACCCTACTCGATCATCACCTACCTGCCGCGCTCGCTGCTGCGCGGCCAGGTGGACCGCGCGCTGAGCGAGTCGGGGATCGCGCCGCACATCAAGGTCCAGGTCGGGCTGTCGCTGACCGGCATGATGCTGGCCTATCACGGCGCCGGCATCGCGCTGGTCGAACCCTTCCTGCTCGAATCGATACCGCTGCCGGGCCTGGTGGCCCGCCCGCTCAAGCCCCGGGTCGAGTTGAAAACCCTGCTGATACGCGGCAAATCGGCGCCCCGCTCCACCTTGATGGACGCCTTCGTGGCCCACCTGCGCCGCAACCTGGAAGCGCACAAATATTAGGCCGGTTTATGCGATCCCGTTTTCTTTTTATTGGACGGTTATCCGCGACTTCGCCCAACATGCGGCAATTCCGAACGGGAGGATGAGACATGAGCTACCGCGTTTCCTTTCTCGATGTCATGGCGCCCACGGTGCGCGAGGCGATCACCGCCGCGATGCCCGAGGGTTTCGACATCGTCTTCGCCGACAGCCCCGAGCCCGATGCCCAGCGGGCGCTGCTGCCGGACGCCGACTTCGTCATCACCGGCACGCAGCCGTTCAGCGCCGACATGTTCGCCGCCGCGCCGCGCGTCAGACTGATCCAGAAATGGGGCATCGGCTACGACAAGATCGACCTCGAAGCCGCGCGCCGCGCCGGCGTCGCGGTGGCCATCACCTACGGCGCCAATGCCGGCCCGGTGGCCGAGCACGCGATCGCGCTGATGCTGGCGGTCTACCGGCGCCTGCCGCTGATCGACCGCAAGCTGCGCCAGGGCGTCTGGATGAAGGCCGAGATGCGCTCGGTGTGCTACCAGATCGCCGGCAAGCGGGTCGGCCTGCTCGGCTTCGGCAACATCGGGCGCATGGTCGCCCACCGCCTGCGCGGCTTCGATGCCGAGGTGGTCTACCACGACCTGCGGCGCGCCGACCCGGTCACCGAACGGGCGCTGCGGGCGCGCCCGGTGTCGCTGGACGAACTGCTGGCCGGCAGCGACATCCTCAGCATCCACGTACCGCTCACCGCTCAGACGCGGGGGATGATCGACGCCGGCGCGCTCGCCCGCATGAAGCGGGGCGCCATCCTGATCAATACCGCGCGCGGCGGCATCGTCGACGAACAGGCGCTGTACGCCTCGCTGGCCGAAGGCCACCTGCACGGCGCCGGATTCGACGTGTTCGAGCAGGAACCGGTCGATCCCGCCAACCCGCTACTCACGCTGGACCAGTTCGTGGGGTCGCCCCACAGCGCCGGGGGCGTGTTCGACAACGTCGACTACGTGGCGCGGCGCGCTTTCGGCAATATGCAGGCGCTGCTGCAGGGCGAGGCGATCTCGGCGGACGACCTGATCGTCCCGCCGGGCAACGCGGCCGCAGCGCGCTGAGGCTGCGCACGCCGCCGCGGCGGCGGATGGCGGGGCCGTCGTCCCGCCGCGCGCCACCCGGCATCGCAGCGGAGGCGCGTGTCGTTGCAACGACGACGCGCGTCCGCGTCCTTGCAAAGCGTTTCACCTTTTTCCCCCGCGCCCGGCGCGCGGCGGCCTGCGCTCCGGTTATCCCCGTCCACTGTGGATAACGCTGGGGACAGCAACCGGGCAACGCGAAAAAACCTTTTGTCACCAATCACTTGCAGCGGCCGCCCAAGGAACGGGCAAGGGCCGCCGCCGCACGCCGCCGGTCCGGCTCGCGCCTATCCGTTAGGCAATCTCATCGCTACCATGTCCTGACGCCAGCCCCCGCACGCTCGCAGAAGGCCCGTCCTTTCCATGACCGACCGCCGTACCTTTCTCGCCGCCGCCGCGGCGCTGGCCGCCGTTGGCCGCGTGCCGGCCACCGCAGCCGCCGCGATGCCCCGCCTGGCCCTGCGCGGCCGCGCGCCGTTTTCGTTCGACGCCCTGGTGGAGCGCGCCCGCCGCATGGGCGCGGCCGACTACCGTCCGCCCCCGCGGCCGCCGCAGGCCATCCTCGACCGCATCGACTACAAGGCGCACGGCCAGATCCGTTTCAAGCCGGACTACGCGCTGTTCGCCGACGGCCCCGGCCAGTTCCCGGTCACCTTCTTCCACCTGGGCCGCTTCTTCCTGGTGCCGGTGCAGATGTACGTGGTAGAACGCGACGCGGCCGGCAGCGCGGCCGCCCGCCAGATCGTCTACGACGACGACTACTTCGACATGCCCGCCGACAGCCCGGCGCACGAACTGCCGCCGGGCAGCGGCTTCGCCGGCTTCCGTTTCCAGGAAAGCCGCCGCGGCGGGCCCGGCCGGCCCGATTGGCACGACAACGACTGGGTGGCCTTCCTGGGCGCCTCCTATTTCCGCGCCATCGGCGGGCTCTACCAGTACGGCCTGTCGGCGCGCGGCATCCTGGTCGACGCGGCGCTGCCCGACCGGCCCGAGGAGTTCCCCGACTTCACCGAGTTCTATTTCGAGACGCCGCAGGACGACGCCGACACCGTCACCGTCTATGCGCTGCTCGACGGCCCCAGCGTGGCCGGCGCCTTCCGCTTCGACATGCGCCGTGCCGACGACGTCCGGATGGAGGTCGACGCCGCGCTGTTCGTGCGGCGCGACATCGGCCGCTTCGGCCTGGCGCCGGTCACCTCGATGTACTGGTTTTCTGAAACCCGCAAGACCGGCGACGACTGGCGCCCCGAGGTGCACGACTCCGACGGCCTGGCCCTGTGGAACCGTGGCGGCGAATACATCTGGCGCCCGCTGAACAATCCGCCGCGCATCATCACTTCGTCGTTCGCCGACGGCGGCCCGCGCGGCTTCGGCCTGTTGCAGCGCGACCGCAATTTCGACCACTACCTGGACGGCGTCCGCTACGAACGCCGGCCCTCCCTATGGGTCGAACCGATCGGCGACTGGGGCGCCGGCGCCGTGCAGCTGCTGGAGATCCCGACCGACGACGAAATCCACGACAACGTGGTCGCGATGTGGGTGCCGCAGGCCCCGGCCGTGCGCGGCGCCGCCTATCGCCTGCGCTATCGGTTGTACTGGAGCGCCGAGGAACCCTTCCCGCCGCCGCTGGCGCGCTGCGTGGCCACCCGCACGGGCAACGGCGGCCGCCCCGGCGAACCGCGCCCGAAGGGCGTGCGCAAGTTCATGGTGGAATTCCTGGGCGGGCCGCTGGCCGGCCTGGCCAAGGGCACGCTGCCCGAGGCCGTGTTGTCGGCCTCGCGCGGCGCCTTCTCGTACGTGTTCGTCGAGGCGGTGCCCGATGGGGTGGCCGGCCACTGGCGCGCGCAGTTCGACTTCACCGTCGACGGCACCGAGCCGGCGGAACTGCGCCTGTTCCTGAAAAGCGGCGAACAGACGCTTTCCGAGACTTGGCTATATCAGTACCATCCCAGTCCGTAGCCGCGACACCGAACCGCCGCCAGGCCGTCCCCTTGCCCTCTTGCCGATGGACTATTCCAAAGACATCAAGAAGTTCATCTACAGCCATTACTTCTACGGCGGCGTGCGGCAGGCGCTCGGCGTCATCGTGCCGGCCATCATCTTGCTGGGAGTATTCCACCAGGCCGTGCTGGGGCTGGCCGCCACCTTCGGCGCCATGTGCGTGTCGATCGTCGACCAGCCCGGCCCGCAGCGCCACCGCCGCAACGAAATGTTCGGCTGCGCGGTGCTCGGCGCGGCCACCGCCCTGATCACCGCGCTGGCGTCGATCCATCCGCTGTGGCTGTGGCTGGCCGTGGTCGCGCTCACCTTCGGGCTGTCGCTGCTGACGGTGTTCGGCCGCAAGGGCGGGCTGATCGGCTTCGCCGGCCTGCTGATGATGACGATGACGATGCACAATGCGTTCACGCCGCAGCAGGCGCTGGTCCACACCGCCGCCACCATCGTCGGGAGCCTGTGGTACATCGCCTTCAGCGTGGTGGCCACCCGGCTGCTGTGGTATCGCCAGGAGCAGCAGGCGATCGCCGTCTGCATGTTCGCCTGCGCCGAATACCTGCAGGCCAAGGCCGGCCTGTACGACGTCTCGCTGCCGCTGGACGACGCCACGCGCGCGCTGATCGTGCGCCAGGCCGCCGTCACCGAGCAGCAGGACGCCGCGCGCGACGTGGTGCTGCGCGAGCTGCCGCGTTCGGCCGACAACGACCGGCGGCGGACGAAGATGTTCAACCTCTTCATCGACATGGTCGACCTGCACGAACGGCTGGTGGCGGTCCACACCGACCATGCCCTGCTGCGCAGGGTATTCGGCGACGCCGACCTGCTGGTATTCTTCCGCGACCTGCTCAACAAGCTGGCCTCCGACGTGGAAATGGTAGGCCTGGCGGTGCTGCAGAACGAGCCGGCGCCGGCGCAGGTCAACGTCAAGGCCGAACTGCGCGCCATCGAATACGAGATCGAACTGCTGAAGAAGTCCGGCTTCGCCGACAGCGAACCCGACGCCTACACGGCGCTGATCACGACCTTCCGTCGCGCCCGCAACGGTCTGAAGATCGTCGAGCGCCTGCACCGCCACACCGACCCGGACGCCGCCGAAGAGCCGTCCGCGCTGCGCATCGACACCTCGCTGCAGCGCTTCCTGTCGCGCCAGGATTTCAACCCGGCGCGCCTGACCAGCAACTTGACGCTGTCGTCGCCCAACTTCCGCCACGCGTTGCGGGTGACGCTGGCGGTGGCGATCGGCATGACCGTGTCCAGCGAATGGCTGGTGCCGCACCACGCGGTGCACAGCTACTGGATCGTGCTGACCATCGCGGTCATCATGAAGCCGGGCTTCAGCATTTCCAAGCAGCGCAACCTGCACCGGATCTACGGCACGCTGATCGGCTGCGGCCTGGTGCTGGCGGTGCTGTCGTTCGTGCACCATGCCAGCGTGCTGCTGGCCATCATGCTGCTGGCGGCCGTGATGGGCAACAGCATGGTTCAGCTCTACTACCTGGGCTCGGCCGCCTTCAACACCGTGTTCGTGCTGCTGGCCTTCCATTTCCTGTCGCCCGGCTCGCTCACGGTGGTGGGCGAACGGCTGCTCGACACGCTGGTGGGCTCGGTGATCGCCACGCTGTGCAGCTACGTGCTGCCGTACTGGGAATACCGGCTCATCAAGCCGCAGGTGCGCGGCGCGGTGGCCGCCAGCCGGGCCTATCTGCAGGCGGCGCGGCAGATGCTGTCGACCGCCGTCGACCCCGAGGCCGCGCGCCGGCACGACGACGTCGAATACCGGCTGGCCCGCAAGAACGTGCACATCGCCTTCGGCAATTTCGCCAACACCTTCTACCGCATGATGCTGGAGCCCAAGTCCAAGCAGCGCTCGGTGGCCGAGCTCAACGACCTGGTCATCCAGACCCACGAACTGGCGGCGCAGATCAGCGCCACCGCGCCGCTGCTGGCCAGCCTGCCGTCTTTGCCGCCGGCGCTGTCGAAGGTGCTCGACGCGATCGGGCAGACGCTGGCCGCGGCCGAGAAAGGCGCGGGCGACACGCGCGACGACACCGAATACCTGCGCGAACTGGGCAAGGAACTGGACGGCACGGTCAACGCCGCCGCCTCCACGCTCGACCCCGACGCGGCCCAGGCGCTGCGGCAGCTGGCCTACCAGCTCAAGCAGATGGCCAAGACCAGCCGCACGATATTGCGCAGCGCGGCGTTGATACACCTTCCGGCCTGATGAAGCCCCTGGCCGCTCGGGCGCCTGGACGGCGCCCAAACGGCTGTCCCCCAAGGGGACGCGGCCGGCTTGGGGCGGCCCGGCGCCGGCCTACCTGGCGCCTTGCATCACCCGTGGGTCGGCCCCAGCAGGCCGTGGCGATGCTCGCCCGGCTCACGCCCGACGCCGTCCACCGGCATCGCCAGCGTCTGCAGGATGCCGCAGTCTTTCGCGGCCTGCGCCTGCTGGCACTGGCTGCGAAGCGCCTTCAGCTTCTTCTGCAATTCCTTGAGCTCGGCGATGCGCGTGGCCACGTGGCCGATGTGCTCTTCCAGCAGCACCGTGACTTCGCCGCAGTTTTCCTCCGGCGCGTCGCAGAACTGCAAGAGGCGCCGGATTTCGCCCAGCGTCATGTCGAGCGAGCGACAATGGCGGATCATCTGCAGGCGGTCGACGTGGCTGTCGCCATAGATCCGGTAATTGCCCGACGTTCGAGCCGGCCGCGGCAGCAGCCCCTCGCGCTCGTAATAACGGATGGTTTCGACCGGGGTACTGGTACGCCCGGCCAATTCTCCTATTTTCATATCTCACCCCACCTCGGCACCACGACGGAACGGCACAGGATCGATCCGTACAGGATACTCCAGTCGGGGGGGACGTTCGCTACGCCGGCTTGCGGCGGAATACCAGCCGGTCCGGGCCGGAGGCAGCGTCCGCGTAGGCGTAGCCTTCGGCATCGAAGCCCTGCAGCGCCTCGGGCGTGGCGATGCGGTGCGCGATCGCGTGGCGCGCCATCAGCCCGCGCGCCCGTTTGGCGTAGAAGCTGATCACCTTGTAGACGCCGCCTTTCCAGTCCTCGAACACGCACTGCACGACACGCGCGTCGAGCGCCTTGCGGTCGACCGACTTGAAGTATTCGTCGGAGGCCAGGTTCACCACCACGCGCTTGCGCCCGGCCGCCAGCCGCTCGTTCAGGTAGGCGGCGATGTCGGCGCCCCAGAACTCGTACAGGTTCTTGCCGGCGGGCGTGGCCAGCCGCGTGCCCATCTCCAGCCGGTACGGCCTGATCATGTCCAGCGGCCGAAGCGCGCCGTACAGGCCGCTCAGGATCACCACGTGGTCCTGCGCCCAGGCCAGCTGGCGTTCGGTGAGCGTGCGGGCGTCCAGGCCTTCGTACACATCGCCGTTGAAGGCGAGCACCGCCTGCTTGGCGCTGCCGGGCGTAAACTTCGGCCGCCACGCCGCGTAGCGCTGCGCGTTCAGTTCGGCCAGCGCCGGGCTGAGGTCCATCAGTTCGGCGATCTGGTCCGGCGTCTTGGTCTTCAGCACGTCGATCAACCTGGCCGCGCGGTCGGCGAACAGCGGCTGGGTGGAAGTATCGACGTGGGGCGGCGTGTCGTAGTCGAGCTTCTTGGCGGGCGAGAGCAGGAACAGCATGGAGGATGTCGGGGCGAATGAAATCAGCCGCTAATGTAGACCAAATATGCCCGTGCGGAACGGGCGCGCGCTACCGCGCCTGCTGCGGCCGCTGGCACGACGGCCCGCAGCGCCTGGCCGCGCCCGACGCGCCCGCGCTGATGCGCTCGCGCTACAGCGCCTATGTGCTGGGGCGTCGCGATTACCTGCTCGACACCTGGCATCCGGCCACGCGGCCCGCGTCGCTGGAGCCCGATCCGCCCGCGCTCAAATGGCTGGGGCTGGAGATCAAGGATGCCCGCGCCATCGACGCGCGGCATGCCACGGTCGAATTCGTGGCGCGCAGCCGGCTGGCGGCGCGCGGCCAGCGGCTGCACGAGATCAGCCGCTTCGAGGCCGTCGACGGCCGCTGGTACTACGTGGACGGGACTTTCCCGGCGCATGGTTAAATAACGCCGCGCGGCCCCTGCGCCGCCCGACGTTCCGACCGTTCTTCGCCATGCCCCTCCATCCGCTATACGACCACCCGCCCTACACCCCCGAATTCTGCGAACGCGAATACAACAACCTCGCCCGCATCCCCGATCACCCGGCGATCATGGCGCGCTGGCGCGACGACGCGGCGCTGGCCCGGCGCACGCAAAGCTGCCAGCTCGGCCTGCCCTATGGAGACGGCGCCGGCGAATCGCTCGATTTCTTCCCGCCCCGCCGGCCCGGCGCCCCGCTGCTGGTCTTCATCCATGGCGGCTACTGGCGTGCGCTCGGCAAAGCCGATTTCTCGTGGGTGGCGCCGGCGCTGGTGGCGCGCGGCGCCGCGGTGGCGGTGGTCGACTACGGCCTGGCGCCCGCCACGCCGATCGAAGAAATCGCCCGCCAGATGCTGCGCGCCCATGCCTGGCTGTACCGCCACGCCGGCGAGCTGGGCGTTGATCGTGGCCGCATCATCGCCGGCGGCCACTCGGCCGGCGGCCACATGACCGCGATGATGCTGTCGGCGCGCTGGCGCGAATGGGAGCCCGACCTGCCGGAAACGGTGGTGGCCGGCGGCCTGGCGCTCAGCGGCCTGTACGACCTGGAGCCGGTGGCGAAGGCCGCTTTCCTGGCCGACCTGGAATGGGACCGCGCGCCGGTCGACCGGCTCTCGCCCGCCCTCTTCCCGCCGCCCGGCAGGCTGCCGCTGGTGGCCGCCGTGGGCGGCGACGAAACCGCCGAATTCCAGCGCCAGAACGCGCTGATCGGCCGCTGCTGGCCCGATAACGTCGTACGCACGGTCACCGTGCCGGGATGCCACCATCTTGCGCTGTGCGACGAACTGGCCAACCCGCGGTCGGAGGTGTTCGAGGCAGCGCTCGAGCTGCTGGGGCTGTAGGCTGGCCTCTGCGGCGGCGATGCCGCATGCCGCCGCATACCATTTCAAGGCGGTATCGATTCGCCGCGCATCAGCCGCGAACGACGCCATCCTCGATAGACACGCTGCGGTCGGCCACCGGCGCGGCCAGCGCCTCGTTCTGCTCCGATAGCAGCACCGCCATCCCCTCGTCGCGCAGTGCGGCGATGGCGCCGGCCAGCCGCTCGACCACGATCGGCGCCACGCCCTCCGACGGTTCGTCGAGCAGGATGACGCCCGGCTGCGTCGTCAGCGCCCGCGCGATCGCCAGCATCTGCTGCTCGCCGCCGCTCAGCGTGCCCGCCATGCGCCCGTGCAGCGGCGCCAGTTCGGGAAACAGCGCATGCACGCGCGCCACCGTCCACGGCGCCAGCCCGGCGCGCGGCGGCGCCGCGGCCACGTCCAGGTTCTGCGCCACCGTCAGCTGCGTGAACACGCGGCGGTCCTCGGGCACCCAGCCGATGCCCGCCCGTGCCCGCCGGTCGGCCCGCCAGCCGGCGATCTGCACGCCGTCCAGTTCGATGCTGCCGCGCGCCCGCACCAGCCCGGCGATGGCCCGCATCAGCGTCGACTTGCCGGCGCCGTTGCGCCCCACCAGCGCCAGCACCTCGCCGGCGCGCAGGTCCAGGTCGACGCCGAACAAGGCCTGCGCCGCGCCATGAAAGGCATTCAGTCCACGCACCGACAGGTTCACGCCAGGCCTCCCGTCCCATGGGCAGATCCGAGATAGGCCGCGCGCACGGCGGGATCGCGCTCGATCTCGGCCGGCGGCCCATCGGCCACCACCGCGCCGCGCACCATCACCAGCACGCGATCGGCGAAACCGAACACCACGTCCATGCTGTGCTCGGTGAACAGCACCGCCAGGCCGCGCCGCGCCTCCTCGCGCACGACGCGCATCAGCGCGTGGCGGTCGTCGCGCGTCATGCCCGCCGTGGGCTCGTCCATCAGCAGCACCCGCGGCCGCTGCGCCAGCACGCAGGCCAGCTCGACCCGCTTGAGTTCGGGATACGGCAATTCGCCGCACACCGCATCGCCGCGCGCCGCCAGGCCGAAGCGGTCGAGCCAGGGATCGATCTCGGCTGCCGGCGCCGGCAGCCCGCGCGGCCGCGGGCGCAGCCAGCCGCCGCGCCGCCGGGCGGCCAGCGCCACGCCCACGTGCTGGCGCACCGTCAGCGACGCCGCCACCTGCGCGATCTGGAACGTCCGCCCCATGCCCAGCCGCGCGCGGTCGGCCACGGCCAGCCCGCTCACGTCGGCGCCGTCGAGCCGCACCGTGCCGGCATCGGGCCGCAGCTGGCCGTTGATGCACTGGAAACACGTGCTCTTGCCCGCGCCGTTGGGGCCGATCAGCGCCAGCATATGGCCCGCCTCCAGCCCGAAGCTCACCTCGCGCACCGCATGCACGCCGGCGAACGATTTCGACAGCCCCTGCACCGCCAGCATCATGGCCGCCCCCGCAGGACATTTGCGAGGCCCCCGGGCAGCGCCAGGATCAGCGCCAGCATCGACACCCCGACCGCCGCCCGCCAGTAATCGGTGGCCCGCGCCAGGAAATCCTGGCCCACGGTATAGACCGCGGCCCCCAGCCACGGCCCGGCCAGCGACTCCAGCCCGCCCAGCAGCACCATCACCAGCCCGTCCACCGAGCGGCCGATGCCGACGATCTCCGGCGAAATCGAGCCCTTGGCGAACACCGTCAGCCCGCCCGCCGCGCCCGCCAGCGCGCCGGCGCCGATGCACGCCGCCCAGCGGATGCCGAATACCGGCAGCCCGAGCGCCGCGGCTCGCAGCGGCGCATCGCGCGACACCCGCAGGTTCAGGCCGTACGGCGCATGCAGCAGTTGCCGCAGGCCGAAGCCGGCCAGCGCCACGATGGCCAGCACGAACAGGTAATACCCTTCGCGCGACGCGATCGCGCCCTGCGGCCAGAAGCCGAACAGCCCGTTGCTGCCGCCGGTGACCGCATCCCACTGGAACACCACCGACCACACGATCTGCGCGAAGGCCAGGGTCAGCATCGCACCGTAGACGCCGGCCGCGCGCAGCGTGACGAAGCCGAACAGCGCCGCGCCCGCCGCCGCCAGCAGCGCGCCGGCGCCCACGCACAGCAGCACCTGCGGCAAGCCCATGCCGCCATCGGCGCCGCCGCCCAGGTGGCCCAGCCAGGGCACGGCCAGCGCGGCGCCGTAGGCGCCCAGGCCCAGGTAGGCCGCATGGCCGAAGGAATGGATGCCGCCCGGCCCCATCAAGGCATGCAGGCTGGCGGCGAACAGCCCGGCGATCAATACATCGATCGCCAGCACCGTCACATAGGGCTGGGACCGCGCCAGCCACGGCAGCACGGCCAGCGCCGCCACCGCGGCCAGCAGGGCCAGGTCGCCGCGCCTGCGCGGCGGCGGCAGCGGCGCCAGCTCGATGCGGGCGGCGCGCGCCGCCGCCGGCCGCCCGAACAGCCCCCACGGCCGCAGCGTCAGCACGACCGCCAGCAGCAGGAACTCGATCACCAGCGTCAGCTTGGGCAGCACCACCGCGACGCCGAACACCTCCACCGTGCCGAGCGCCACGCAGGCCGCCTTGACGATGCCGATCAGCATGGCCGCCACGAACGCGCCCGATACGCTGCCCATGCCGCCCAGCACCGTCACCACGAAAGCCTCGACCACGATGGCCAGGTCGTAGGTGAGCGTGGCCGGCTCGCGCGGCATCTGCAGGGCGCCGGCCAGCCCGGCCAGCATCGCGCCCAGCGCGAACACCTGCGTGAACAGGCGCCGTTCGTCCATGCCCAGCGCAAGCGCCATCTCGCGATCTTCGGTGGCGGCGCGCACGCGCAGCCCCCAGCGCGTGCGGTTCAGCAGCACGCGCAGCGCCGCCAGCACCAGCACGCCGACGCCCATCAGCACCAGGTCGTAGACCGGCAGGTCGAAGCGGCCGGGCGCGATCACGCCGGCCAGCCCCGGCGCCTTGGGGCCGAGCCGGTCGTCGGCGCCCCACAGCGCCAGCGTCGCGTCGCGCACGATCAGCACCAGCGCGAAGGTGGCGAGCAACTGGAACAATTCGGGCGCGCCGTACAACCGGCGCAGCAGCACGCGTTCGACGGCCGCGCCGAGCAGCCCGACCGCCAGCGCGGCGGCCGCCACGGCAGCCCAGTAGCCGGGTCCGGCGCCCAGCGCCGGCATCGCCAGCGCCGCCAGCGACACCGCCAGGTACAGGCCCAGCATCGCCAGCGAACCGTGCGCGAAATTGACGACGCGCGAAATGCCGAAGATCAGCGTCAGGCCGACCGACAGCAGGAACAGGCTGCTGGCGCTGGCCAGGCCGTTCAGCAGCTGCGCCAGCACGGCTCAGCGGGCCGGCCGCAGCTTCTGCACTTCGGCGTCGCTCGGCTGGTACTTGGCGCCGTCGGCATAGTGGTAGTCGACCATCACGCCGCCGCGCTTGGCGCCTTCGCCGCGCAGCGCGGTGCGGCCGACGAAGGCGCCCAGCGTCGACTGGTTGTCCTGCGGGCGGAACACGATCGGGCCCCAGGGCGTCTTCAGCGGCATGTTGCGGAAGGCGTCGACGATTTTTTCCGGGTCGGTGCCGCCGGCGCGGCGGATCGCCTCGGCCGCCGCGTACACCGTCACGTAGCCCACCACCGAGCCCTGGCGCGGGGCTTCGCCGTACTTCTTGCGATAGGCCTGCAGGAAGGCGCCGTGCTCGGGCGTCTTGATGTCGTACCAGGGATAGCCGGTCACGATCCAGCCCTCGGGCGCCTCGGCGCCGAGCGGCTCCAGGTATTCGGGCTCGCCCGACAGCAGGCTGACCACCTCGCGCCCCTTGAACAGGCCGCGCGTCTCGCCCTCGCGCACGAACTTGGTCAGGTCGGTGGCGAACAGCACGTTGAAGATGGCGTCGGGCTTGCTGGCCGCCAGCGCCTGCACCACCGGGCCGGCGTCGAGCTTGCCCAGCGGCGTGGCCTGCTCGGCCACGAATTCGACGTCGGGCTGCGCGGCCTTCATCAGCGTCTTGAAGGTTTCCACCGCCGACTGGCCGTATTCATAGTTGGGGTAAACGATGGCCCAACGCTTCCTGTGCAGCTTGACGGCCTCGGGCACCAGCATCGACACTTGCATCCAGGTGGACGGCCGCAGGCGGAAGGTATAGCGGTTGCCGTTGGCCCAGGTGATCTTGTCGGTAAGCGGCTCGCTGGCCAGGAACGGCACCTTGCGCTGGCGCGCGAAGTCGGCCACGGCCAGGCCGATGTTCGACAGGAAGCCGCCGGCCAGCAGCGCCACATGCTCGCGCGACACCAGCTCCTCGGCCGCGCGCACGGCATCGCCGGGCGTGGCGTTGTCGTCGCGGATCACCAGTTCCAGCGGCCGGCCGTCGACGCCGCCGGCGGCGTTGATCTGCTCCTGCGCCAGCAGCATGGCCTTGCGGTACGGCTCCAGGAATGCGGGCTGCGACTTGTAGCTGTTGATTTCGCCGATGCGGATCGGCTCGGCCGCGTGGACCGACGCGCCCAACAGCGCGGACAAGACGAACAAGCTCGGCAACAACGATGTGCGAAACATGGATTGGCTCTTTCCCGGCCCCGAAGCACGGGCGCGGATGACGGGGCATGGAATCGTCCGGCGCCGCCCCTCCCTCTTCCAGGGGCGGCAGTATTTTATCCCCGCCGCCCCTGGGCGGGTGCACCTGACTGGTGCTTGAAACGCACCAATCGGTCTACTAATCGCATTTTTCGCCGGCCGGGACTACGCCACAATCCGACTCCACCCCAATTAATGACAGCATGGAGACGATCGGATGGCGATCCCCGAACGCATTCTGGAAGGTAAAGTCGTCGTCGTGACCGGCGCGGGCGGCGGCATCGGCCGCACGATCGCGCTGATGATGGCGGCCCAGGGCGCCAAGGTCGTGGTCAACGACCTCGGCAGCACGGTCGACGGTGACGGCCGCAACGCCAGCGTGGCCGAGCAGGTGGTGGCGGAAATCGAACAGGCCGGCGGCCAGGCGGTCGCCAGCATCGAAAGCGTGGCCGATTGGGACGGCGCCCACCGCATCGTGCAGGCCGCGCTCGATACCTTCGGCCGCGTGGACTGCGTGGTCAACAACGCGGCGATCCTGCGCGACATCATCTTCCACAAGATGACGCGCGAAGACTGGGAACTGTCGCTGGCGGTCAACCTCACCGGCGCCTTCAACGTGAGCCGCGCGGCGGCCCCGCACTTCCGCAAGCAGGAAAGCGGCAGCTATGTCCACATCTCGTCCACCTCGGGCCTGGTGGGCAACATGGGCCAGGCCAACTACGCGGCCGGCAAGATCGGCCTGGTCGGCCTGTCCAAGAGCATCGCGCTCGACATGCGCAAGTTCAACGTGCGCTCCAACGTGGTGGCGCCCACCGCCTTCACGCGCATGACCGAAAGCATCCCCACCGCCACGCCGGAGCAGCAGGAACGCATGCGCCAGCGCGAACGCGTGGAGCCCGAGAAGAACGCGCCGCTGGTGGTGTTCCTCGCCAGCGACGCGGCGGCCGAGGTCAACGGCCAGGTGTTCTATTCGCGCAAGAACGAAATCATCCTGTTCAGCCAGATGCGGCCGTTCGCGCGGGTCCACAATAGCGAGGGCTGGACGCCGCAGACCATCGCCGAGCACGTGGTGCCGGCCCTGCGCAAATCGTTCTACCCGCTGGAGATGACGCGCGACGTGTTCCCCACCTGGCTGCCCTGAACCCCGCAACGGAGCCCTGCATTGGCCATCGACTACGAAAAACTGCTGGCGTGGCGGATCGCCGACGCGCGCCATAGCTACACGCTGCGAGACACGCTGCTCTACGCCCTGAGCGTCGGCCTGGGCGCCGATCCGGAAGACGAACGCCAGCTCGACTACGTCTACGAACGCGATCTGTCGGTGCTGCCGTCGATGGCCACAGTGCTGGCCTCGCCGTCGGGCTGGATGCGCGATCCGGAAACCGGCATCAACCCGGTAGGCACGCTGGCGATCGACCAGGCATTCGAGATCCATGCGCCCATCCCGGTGGCCGGCACGGTGATCGGCAAGTCGCGCGTGTCCGACGTGCGCGACCTCGGCCCCGAGCGCGGCGCGCTGATCTGCACCGAGCGCACCGTGCACGACGAGGCCACCGGCAAGCCGCTGTTCACCGCCCGCCAGAGTTCGCTGGCGCGCAAGGACGGTGGCTTCGGCGGCCCGGCCGGGCCGGCCGGGCCGCGCCACGACATGCCGGCGCGCGAGCCCGATTTCGTGTGCGAGCTGCCCACCGCCGACAACGCCGCGCTGCTGTTCCGGCTGCACAACAAGCTGGACCCGAAGCATCCCGACGCCCATGCCGACCCGGCGCTGGCGCGCAAGCTGGGCCACCGGCGGCCGATCGTGCACGGCCTGTACACCTTCGGCATCGCCTGCCACGCGCTGCTGCGCACCGCCTGCGACTACGACGCCGCGCGGCTGCGCTCGATGGCGGCGCGCTTCACCGCCGTGGCCTATCCGGGCGACGTGCTGCGCACCGAAATCTGGCGCGACGGCAACGTGCTGTCCTTCCAGTGCCGCGCCGCAGGCGGCGCCAAGCCGGTGCTGAGCAACGGCCGCGCCGAGCTCGCCTAGCCTCCTCTTACCGAATCCTGCCGGGATACCGCCATGAAAGATCTCGAATACGACGTCGCCGACCACATCGCGACGCTGACCCTGAACCGCCCCGAAAAGAAGAACGCCTTCACCGAGGACATGCTGTCGGAGATGTGCGAACGATTGCAGCAGGCCCAGGCCGACGACAACGTGCGCGTCATCGTGCTGACCGGCGCCGGCGACGCCTTCTGCTCCGGCGGCGACGTCAGCCGCCGCGCCAACGAACTGGAAAAAGGCCCGCCCACCGTGCTGCAGAACAAGCAGCGCCTGATGACCAAGGGCCCGCAGCGCGTGGCGCTGGCGCTGACCAATGTCGACAAGCCGGTGCTGGCCGCTCTCAACGGCGTGGCCGTGGGCGCCGGCATGGACCTGGCCCTGATGTGCGACCTGCGCGTGGCTACGCGCTCGGCGCGCCTGTGCGAAGGCTACATCCGCGTCGGCCTGGTGCCCGGCAACGGCGCCTGCTACTTCCTGCCGCGCATGGTCGGCGTCGGCAAGGCCCTCGAATTGCTGTGGACGGCCGACTTCATCTCCAGCGAGGAAGCGCTGCGGCTAGGCTTGGTCGAGCAGGTCTACGACGACGACAGCTTCCGTGAGCAGACCGCCGCGCTGGCCCGCAAGATCGCCTCGGCGCCGCCGGTGCAGGTGCGGGCGATCAAGCGCACGCTGTACCAGTCGCTCGGCACCGACCTGCGCACCAGCCTGGAACTGGTGTCTTCCCACATGGCCATCGTCAACACCACCGACGACTACCGCGAAGCCATCGCCGCGTTCAAGGAAAAGCGCCAGGCGCATTTCCAGGGCAAGTAAGGCGGCGCGGCACCCTTTTCATCCCTCCATTCCCATTCCGAAATACGACAGGAGACTCTTCCCATGAAACGCATTCCCTTGGCCGCATCGGCGCTGCTGCTGGCCTTCGCGCAGCTTCCGGCGCATGCCCAGCAAAAGGCGGCCGACTTCCCCAGCAAGCCGATCCGCCTGGTGGTGCCGTTCGCCCCCGGCGGCCCGACCGACCTGGCCGGACGCGTGGTCGGCCAGAGCGTGCAGCAGATCACCGGCAAGCCGGTGGTGGTGGAAAACCGCCCCGGCGCGGCAGGCGTGGTCGGCGCCGACTTCGTCGCCAAGAGCCCGGCCGACGGCTACACGCTGCTGCTGTGCTCGGCCGGCGCGATGGCCATCAACCCGTCGTTGACGCCCGACATCTCGTTCGTGCCGCTGCGCGACCTGACCCCGGTCACCCACGTGGTGTCGATCCCCTACCTGCTGCTGGTCAACCCGTCGTCGCCGATGCACAGCCTGGGCGATCTGATCGCCCGCGCCAAGGCCATGCCCGGCAAGCTCAACGCCGGCTCGGCCGGCACCGGCAGCACTTCGCACCTGGCCAACGTGCTGCTCAACACGATGGCCAAAATCGACACCGTGCACGTGCCCTACAAGGGCAGCGCGCTGTCCGACAACGACCTGATGGCCGGCCTGCTCGACCTCACCTTCGACGCCGTGCCGCCCGCGCTGCCACTGGTGCGCTCGGGCAAGCTGCGCGCGCTGGCAGTGGCCGACTCGCACCGCCTGAGCATCCTCCCGGACGTGCCGACCTTCGCCGAGGCCGGGCTGCCTGGCTATGAAGTGTCGACCTGGCTGGGCATCTGCGCGCCGGCGGCCACCCCGCCCGAGATCGTCAACAAGCTGAACAAGCTGATCGTGCAGGGCGCCACCACCGACGCCAGCAAGAAGGTGTTCGCCGAGATCGGCGGCGAAGTCATTGCCAACTCGCCGGACGAGTTCCGCAAGTTCATCGTCGCCGAACAGAAGAAGTGGGGCGACGTCATCCGCAACGCCGGCATCACCACGACGACCAAGTAGTCCCTCCCGCGCCCGCCCGGCCGGGCGCCATCAACTCTGTGGAAGTGAACAGTGCAAGCGTTAGAACGGCTCTTCAATCCCCGCGGCATCGCCATCATCGGCGCCAGCAATGACCCGGGCCGCCCCGGCGCGCAGGCGATGAACGCGCTGTCGCAGCGCGGCTATGCCGGTGGCATCTACCCGGTCAACCCGAAGTACCAGGAACTCGGAGGACTGAAAAGCTACCCCGCCATCGCCGACGTGCCCGATCCCTGCGACGTCGCCATCGTCGCGCTGCCCGCCGCCCACGTGCCCGCCATCATCGCCGACTGCGGCCGGCGCGGCGTGCGCTACGCGGTGGTGCTGGGCGGTGGCTTCCGCGAGACCGGCGAGCGCGGCCGCGAACTCGAGGCCGAACTGCTGCGGGTGGCACGCGAACACGAGGTGCGCCTGGTCGGCCCCAACTGCCTGGGTCTGGTCAACGTGCCCGACCGCGTGTTCGCCGGCTTCGGCAGCATGGTGCGGCCGCCGCTGATGCAGCCCGGCGCGGTATCGGCCGTGATCCAGAGCGGCGGCTTCGGCAACAGCCTGGTCATGCGCTGCGGCGCGGCCGGCATCGGCTTCCGGCACGTGGTGGCCAGCGGCAACGAAACCGACCTGACCTGCGCCGAGCTGATCGACGCCTTCGTCGACGACCCCGCCACCCGCGTCATCCTGGCCTACATCGAAGGCGTGCGCGACGGCCGCGCCTTCATGGCCGCGGCGCGCCGGGCGCGGGCCGCCGGCAAGCCGGTCATCGTCTGGAAGGCAGGCAACTCCGAACAGGGCATGAAGGCGGCGGCTTCCCACACCGCCAACATGACGGGTTCCTACGACATCTTCCGCGCCGCCTTCCGGCAGTGCGGGGTGATCGAGATCCGCGACATCGAAGACATCGTCGACTACGTGCGCGCCTTCCTGGCCGGCCGTGCCGCGCCGGGACGCCGCGTGGCGGTGATGGGCGGCTCGGGTGGTTCGGCGGTGGTGTTCTCCGACGCCGCCGACCAGCACGGCCTGACGCTGGCCATGCTGTCGGAGTCCACCAAGACGGTGCTGGCGCAGAACCTGCCCGGCGTCGCCTCGCTCGACAACCCGATCGACTTCGCCGCCGGCTTTCTCAGCGACGCCAACGCCGGCCGGCTGCTGGCCTCGCTCGACGCGGTGCTGGCCGATCCGCAGGTCGACCAGCTGGCGCTGATGCTCGCCACCGTGGTGGGCAAGCCGGCCAGGATGACGGCCGACATGCTGGCCCAGGCCGCGCAGCGCTCCGGCAAGCCGGTGATGGTGTTCTGGGCCTCGCCGCGCGACGCCTCGCCGGAAGCCTACGAGATCCTGGAACGGGCCGGCATCCCGATCCTGTCGTCGCCCGCCCGCGTGGCGCGCACCATGGGCGTGCTGGCCGACCATGCACTGTCGCCGATCGAACAGCCGGGCGACGTGCCGGCCGGCCCGCGCGAGCTGCCCGACTGGCCCGATACCGTGCTCGACGAACGCCGCAGCAAGCAGCTGGTGGCCGCCTTCGGCGTGCCGGTCACGCAGGACCGCGTGTTCCCGGCCGCGCCGATCGAGGCCGGCGCCGGCGACCTGCCGTATCCGGTCGCCGTCAAAATCGTCTCGCCCGACATCGCGCACAAGAGCGATGCCGGCGGCGTGCGCCTGGACGTGCGCGACCCGTCCCGGCTGGCCGAGGCCTCGCGCTCGATCCTGGAAAGCGTGCGCCGGGCCGCGCCGCAGGCCAGGCTGGAAGGCCTGCTGGTCTCGCCGATGATCCGCGACGGCATGGAAACCATCGTCGGCGTCATCAACGACGAGGTCTTCGGCCCGGTGGTCGCCTTCGGCCTCGGCGGCATCTTCGCCGAAGTGCTGAAAGACTTGTCGTACCGCGTCGCGCCGTTCGGCGTCGACGTCGCCCGCTCGATGATCGCCGAACTGCGCTCGGCGCCGATGTTCGCCGGCGTGCGCGGCCAGTCCCCGCGCGACGTCGACGCGCTGGCCGCCGCGCTGGCTGCCGTCTCGCAAGGCGCCTGGCAGATGCGCGACCGCCTGCAGGAACTCGACATCAACCCGCTGCTGGCGTTGCCCGCCGGCCACGGCATCGTCGCGGTGGACGCGCTGGCGGTACTGCGGCCGGCCGGCGGCGGCGCGGCCTGACCGCCAGCCGGGAGCCGCCATGCCGCTCGACTACGACAAGCTCAAGGACTGGCGGGCCGAAGGCCCGTCGCAGACCTACGACGCAGACGACACCATTCTGTATGCGCTGGGCATCGGCCTCGGCCACGATCCGACCGATCCGCGCCAGCTCCGGTTCGTCTACGAGAAGGACCTGAAAGCGCTGCCCACGCTGTGCACCGTGCTGGCGCACCCCTTCGCCTGGCTGCACAAGGCCGACCCCGGCATCAACCGGACCCGCCTGGTGCACGCCGAGCAAGGCATACGCCTGCACCGGCCACTGCCCGTGGCCGGCCAGGTGCACAGCGAAACCCGGGTCACCGGCATCGTCGACAAAGGCCCCGACAAGGGTGCTCTGGTGTATTCGGAGCGCCGGCTGTACGACAGCGGCAGCGGCGACCTGCTGGCCAGCCTCACCGCCACCACCATGTGCCGGGCCGACGGCGGCTTCGGCGGGCCGGCGGGGCCGATCCCGCCGGCGCCCGCCGTGCCGCAACGCGAGCCCGACCATCGCTGCGACCTGCCCGTGCTGCCGCAGGCCGCGCTGCTGTACCGGCTCAATGGCGACCGCAACCCGCTGCACGCCGATCCCGAGGTCGCACGCCGGGCGGGTTTCGACCGCCCCATCCTGCACGGCATGTGCAGCTTCGGGATGGCCGGCCACGCGCTGCTGCGCACCTTGTGCGATTACGATCCGGCCCGTCTCGTTTCCCTATCGGCACGCTTCTCCGCGCCGGTGTACCCTGGCGAAACGCTGACGATAGAAATGTGGCGCGAGTCCGGGGCCGTCGCCTTCCGCGGCCGCGTTGCGCAACGCGACGCGATCGTCCTGAATCACGGCCAGGCGCAGATCATCTGACGGCGACAGCCGAGGAGACGCAATGCAAACCCTGCACGACCGGGCGGATACTTCCCCGCTCGAGACCTACCGCCGCTACTGCCGCGAAGGCAAGCTGGCCTACCAGGTCGACCCGGCTACCGGCCGGGCCGTGTTCTTTCCGCGCTTGGTGGCGCCCGGCACCGGCTCGACCGGGCTGCAATGGCGCACCAGCGCGGGCCTCGGCACGGTCCACGCCACCACCGTCTGCCACCGCAAGGGCGAGGCTTCGTACAACCTGGCGCTGGTCGACATGGACGAAGGCTTCCGCCTGCTGAGCCGGGTCGAGGGCATCGCGCCGGAAAGCGTGGCCATCGGCCTGCGCGTGCGGGTCACGATGCGCGACGAAGCCGAGCAGGAAGCGCCCTACCCCGTGTTCGTTCCGGCCGAGGGCGACGCGGCCGGGCAGCCGCCCTCCGCAGGGCCCACGGCAGGCGGCCAAGCCGGTCTTCCGGTGTCGTCCGCCGGCGCCGGTTCGGCCTGCGCCGCCGCGCCGTCATCGGCAAGCGTTCCCGCCGCCGCATCCGGCCCGGCCCCGGCAATCCGCCGCGGCGCGGGGCTGCGCGGCCGCATCGCCGTGGTGGGCACCGCCGAATCCGATCTCGGCGAAGTCGCCCCCGGCATCACGCCGGTCGACCTGATGGCCCAGGCCGCCTGCCGCGCGCTGGACGACTGCGGGCTGTCGCTGCGCGACGTCGACGGCGTGTTCGCCGCCACCGGCCAGGTGCGTTTGTCCACCCTGGCGCTGTGCCAGTACCTGGGCATACACCCGCGCTATTCCGACGCCACCGTCATCGGCGGCTCGTCGTTCATGGCCCACGTGCTGCACGCCGCCGCCGCGATCGAGGCCGGCCTGTGCGAAGTCGCGCTGGTGGCCTACGGCAGCACCCAGCGCACCATCGGCCGTTCGCGCGTGCGCGCGGCCGAGCCGGAACCGTACGAATCGCCCTACCGGCCCATCCTGCCGGCGGCCGCCTACGCGCTGGCCACCTCGCGCTACTTCCGCGAGTTCGGCGCCACTCGCGAGCAATTGGCCGAGGTCGCCGTCGCCGCCCGCCAATGGGCGCTGCTGAACCCGGCCGCCTGGGAAAAAGAACCGCTCACGGTGGAACAGGTATTGGGCGCCCGCATGGTCTGCGACCCGCTCACCGTACGCGACTGCTGCCTGGTCACCGACGGCGGCGGCGCCATCGTGCTGACCTCGGCCGAACGCGCGCGCAGCCTGAAACGGCCGCCCGCCTACGTGCTGGGCGCCGGCGAGGCGTTGAGCCACCAGAACATCGCCTGCATGGAAAACCTGACCACGACCGCCGCGGTCGAGTCCGGCCGCCGCGCCTATGAAATGGCCGGCGTGAGCGCGCGCGACGTCGACGTCGCCCAACTCTACGACGCCTTCACCATCACGCCGATCCTGTTCCTCGAAGACCTGGGCTTCTGCCCCAAGGGCGAAGGCGCCCGCTTCGTGGGCGGCGGCCGCATCGCACCAGGCGGCGAACTGCCGCTGAACACCAACGGCGGCGGCCTGTCGTACTGCCACCCCGGCATGTACGGCCTGCTGGCGCTGATCGAGGCCGTGCGGCAGGTCCAGGGCGTGGCAGGCAAGCGGCAAGTCGCCAAATGCGACGTGGCGCTGGCCCACGGCAACGGCGGCGTGCTGTCCAGCCAGAGCACCGTCATCCTGGGCGGCGAGGCCGCGCTGTAGGCCGGCGGCCCCTGGCCTCGCGGTATTGCGCGCCGTAGTCGCGCAGCAAATCGATGAATTCCCGCGCGGCGGGCGACAAGGTCGTCGCCCGCCGCGTGAGGATCACGATATTGCGCCCTATCCTCGGCTTCAGTGCCCGCTTCACCAGCATGCGGTGGGTCAGGCTGGCGAACGAAATCTCCGGCACGATCAGCACGCCCACGTTGCGCTCGGCCAACGCCGCGCCGGTGGAAAAACGCTGGATCTCGATGTGCCAGTTGTCGCGCAGGATCTTGTTGCCCGCGTTGTCGAGCAGCGGACGATTGCCCTCGATCAATCCGGGCGCGATGACCCGGTGCTGGCGCAGCTGCGGCCAGCTCACCTCGCGGCAGGCCGCCAGCGGATGATCGGGATGGCAGGCCACGATGAACCTGTCTTCCAGCAGCAACTCGGATTCGGCCTGGCCCTCGACGATCTCGGCCAGCGACAGGCCGAACTCGGCCTCCCCGTGCAGCACGGCATTCAATACCTCGCGGGCGCTCAGGTCGAGGATGCGGATGCGATTGTCGGGATAGCGCGTGGTATAGCTCTCGATCACCGCAGGCAGCACGCCGGCGCTGACCGTGGGAATCGACGCCAATACGATCTGCCCCTCCCCGCGCGAGGCGATCTTGCGCAGATTGCTGAACGAACGTTCCAGCTCCTCGACCAGATCGCGCGCCTGCGGCAGGAAATTGCGCCCGACCGCCGTCAGTTCGACGCGGCGCGTCGTGCGATCCAGCAGCCGCACGCCCAGATAGGCCTCCAGCTTGCTCAGCCGCCGCGACAGCGCGGAATGCGAAACGAACAAGCCATCTGCGGCCTGGTGGAAGGAGCCGAACTCCGCCACCTTGATAAAAGCCTTGAGACCTTCGATATCGAAATTCATGTCGACCGTCGGCGCAAAAGCAAAACCCCTCGTGCGGTTGAGCACGAGGGGTTCTGGGGGGTATTAGCCTGACGATGACCTACTTTCACAGACGAA